>NZ_JAAMNS010000105.1:0-214 GCF_011066175.1 Paenibacillus sp. EKM211P | reverse complement strand
TATCGGAAGGTGCGGCTGGATCACCTCCTTTCTATGGAGAATCGTTTCCTGCGATGGAAACATTCAAATCAGCAGGTGCAGTGTACCTGCGACCGGATATTCGATTTGGTTCATCACAATATGTGTGAATGAAATGAATATCCTGAACTTACTCACTCGTTGCTCAGTTTTGAGAGTTCAAACTCTCAAGCTTCGACGAATGTTTCATTCACAC
>NZ_JAAMNS010000104.1:0-214 GCF_011066175.1 Paenibacillus sp. EKM211P | reverse complement strand
TTCGTATTATGAGATCAACCAGTTCTTTCTGGTTGATCCTTTTTTCATTTGCATAGAGGATTAAGGTAGCCTGGTCGAACGTACCTGCCCGTGGGACTTGATCCCGAGCGCTATAGTGTTCGCCCCTACTTGTCATGACCATGATTGAGGCTGGTTGGGACGTAAGATCCCGTATAACAAGCGATGCTATGGAGCGACAAGAAGAACCTTAGGG
>NZ_JAAMNS010000103.1:0-215 GCF_011066175.1 Paenibacillus sp. EKM211P | reverse complement strand
CCTTATACCTTTGACGTATCGTTGTGGGAGCTGTTCTCGTGGGCGATTCAGGGAGCGACAGTATGCTTTTTGGAGCCGGGAGGCGAGAAAGACCCGGCAACGATAGCCGAAACGGTGGAGGCCAACGGAGTAACAGCGATCCATTTTGTGCCATCCATGCTGGGAGCGTTCCTGGAGTATATCGAGCACAGCGGAGCCGCCGGGAAAATGCGGAG
>NZ_JAAMNS010000102.1:0-218 GCF_011066175.1 Paenibacillus sp. EKM211P | reverse complement strand
GCCACGTCCTTCGTCGGCTCCTGGCGCCTAGGCATCCTCCGTGTGCTCTTTGTAGCTTAACCTAGACTTTTCTTTCATAAAAAGAAAATGTCGATGTTCAATAAGAATGTGATTTTTGCCAAAGGCAAAACATCTTTCCTTATTTGCTACCTTTATTTCACTTGTTTACACAAGATCAGCTTAAAGGAATATTCTAAAACGCAATTTCGTTTCGGTAT
>NZ_JAAMNS010000101.1:0-219 GCF_011066175.1 Paenibacillus sp. EKM211P | reverse complement strand
TGGTGGAGGCTGAGGGGATCGAACCCCCGACCCTCTGCTTGTAAGGCAGATGCTCTCCCAGCTGAGCTAAGCCTCCTCAACGGAACACTTCTTATATTATACCACAACAAACTTTTTATTGCAACTTTTTGTGGTTATTTTTTTATGACCCGTAGGGGATTCGAACCCCTGTTACCTCCGTGAAAGGGAGGTGTCTTAACCCCTTGACCAACGGGCCAT
>NZ_JAAMNS010000100.1:0-220 GCF_011066175.1 Paenibacillus sp. EKM211P | reverse complement strand
AGATAGGTTGGGGGTGGAAGTGCAGTAATGCATGGAGCTGACCAATACTAATCGGTCGAGGGCTTATCCTAAAGATAGGACGCAATGAGTTTCGGATCCAGTTTTCAGGGTGTAACACCTTGAAGGTCGAATTTGCAGAGCAGATTCATGTTTGGTGGCGATAGCGGAGGGGTTCCACACGTACCCATCCCGAACACGACCGTTAAGCCCTCCAGCGCCG
>NZ_JAAMNS010000099.1:0-225 GCF_011066175.1 Paenibacillus sp. EKM211P | reverse complement strand
ACTAATCGGTCGAGGGCTTATCCTAAAGATAAGACGCAAGGAAGTTTCGGATCCAGTTTTCAGGGTGTAACCTTGAAGGTATGTAGAAGTACATACGACAAGCGTATAGCTATTCATTCACACGATCCGTGATGAACCGAATAAGCTTCGGAAGAATTTGCGAGGCAAATTCATGTTTGGTGGCGATAGCGGAGGGGTTCCACACGTACCCATCCCGAACACGAC
>NZ_JAAMNS010000098.1:0-228 GCF_011066175.1 Paenibacillus sp. EKM211P | reverse complement strand
GACGCGGCAAAGCAAAACCCATTTCAGCAAACCATGTATGCAAGCCACTTAATCAATTTGAAAGTTCTTATTACCCTCATTCTTCAGTACCAAGAGCATCTTGCTGAACTGGAACAGAACATAGATGCTCTGGCTGAAGAAATTGAAGAGCATGAATTAATTCAGTCGATTCCCGGTATTGGGCATAAAATTGCTGCAACAATTTTATCTGAAATTGGAGAAGTCGAC
>NZ_JAAMNS010000097.1:0-229 GCF_011066175.1 Paenibacillus sp. EKM211P | reverse complement strand
AGTACGGATTTTATTTATAAAATCCAATGCTGAAATTTTGGTACATGCCATCTGGCTGTATGAAATGGAAGCAACAAAGAGATATTTTATCTCGTCAGTTTCAAAATGAGCTAATCGCTCTTTCTATATTGTTTCATCTTCGCTTCTTCTCATTGGAGCGGATGAAGATGAAACAGGTTGACGTTACTTTGTAACGTCTTTAATGGAGAGTTTGATCCTGGCTCAGGAC
>NZ_JAAMNS010000096.1:0-231 GCF_011066175.1 Paenibacillus sp. EKM211P | reverse complement strand
TACTAATCGGTCGAGGGCTTATCCTAAGATAAGGCGCAATGAAGTTTCGGATCCAGTTTTCAGGGTGTAACCTTGAAAGTATGTAGAAGTACATACAACAAGCGTATGGTGATTCATTCACAGAATCTGTGATGAACCGAATAACCTTACGAAGGAATTTGCGAGGCAAATTCATGTTTGGTGGCGATAGCGGAGGGGTTCCACACGTACCCATCCCGAACACGACCGTTA
>NZ_JAAMNS010000010.1:0-196717 GCF_011066175.1 Paenibacillus sp. EKM211P | reverse complement strand
TACCCATCCCGAACACGACCGTTAAGCCCTCCAGCGCCGATGGTACTTGGACCGCAGGGTCCTGGGAGAGTAGGACGTTGCCAAGCACAAAAAAAGAGCACAGCCTTAATAAACTGTACCCTATAGAGTAGACACTTTAAAAAAGTCTCTCCGTAGGGTACTTTTTATATATCGAGAAAAATGGGAAGTGAAAACTGGAATGAGTAAAAAGACATTTACAGAGAAAGAAATCGAACAGCTTTCTAACAATCTTTATGTTAAGTCAGTTACATCAAAAGGTATTACATATACGGACGAATTCAAGAAACTTTTTATTTCAGAAAATAAAAAAGGCAAGCTACCGAGGGCTATATTTGAGGAATGCGGATTTGATGTACATGTAATCGGACTCCAACGAGTACGATCCTCGGGAAAAAGATGGCGTGCGAGCTTCCGGGAAAACGGTGTCTTGGGTCTGCACGATACAAGGAGCCAATCATCTGGAAGACCCCTTAGAAGGGAACTGACACTGGAAGAAAAGAACGCCAGGCTTGAAGCGCAAAACGCCTTATTAAGAGCGGAGAACGAACTGTTAAAAAAGATCCGTATGGCGGAATGGGGGCTGAAAGACAAGTAGATTGGGCACCTTGCCAGAAATATATTTTGATCCATACCGTTATCCGGAAATACGACCTTCATCGAATGGTGAACCATTTATGCACAATGGCCGGGGTCTCCAAGAGTGGCTATTACAAGTACTGGTCTTCCGAATCAGCGGAAAAGCGGAAGCAACGAGAACAGGATGATGAACAGGTAAAAGAAACGATCCTGAAGGCCTTCCGTTTCAAAAGACGCAAGAAAGGGGCCCGTTCTATCAAGATGATATTAGAGGGCCAGTTTAAGGTTGTCTACAATTTGAAACGGATCCGGAGAATTATGAAGAAATACGGCATTGTGTGTCCTTTCCGGAAGGCAAATCCCTATAAAAGGATGATGAAGGCGACTCAGGAACATCGGGTTGTTCCTAACCTTTTGAATAGGGAATTTAAGCAGGACATCCCCGGCAAGGTGTTACTGACAGATATCACTTATTTATATTATGGTACAGGCAAGAAAGCTTATTTATCAACGATCAAGGACAGTTCAACCAATGAAATACTGGCTTATCATGTCTCAGAGAGAATCACTATGGACCTTGCGACGGACACTCTTCTAAAGCTGAAGAAAAATCGAAGATTTAAAAAAGCAAAGGGTGCCTTTATTCATTCGGATCAGGGAACACATTACACACATCCTGATTTTCAAAAGATGGTTAAGAAAATGGGGTTAAACCAGTCGATGTCTAGACGAGGAAACTGTTGGGATAACGCCCCCCAAGAATCCTTCTTTGGTCATTTTAAGGATGAGGCCTCCATCAAACCCTGTGCGACTATGGAAGAGCTAAGACGTGAAATTGATGACTATATGACTTATTACAACCATTACAGATACCAATGGAATTTAAAAAAGATGACCCCTGTTCAATACAGAGATCATCTTTTTCAAGCAGCCTAGCCCTTTTTAAAATGTCCTTTACAGAGGGTACAGTTTAAATTTAGTAGGTCTTTTTTTTACTAGGCCTTAACTTCATAAGTCACGAGTAAGGCTTCTTAAAATTTTGTGATGCTTTTCAGTATCGTTTTCAGGAATTTCACCCTCATTGGGTAAGGGATTTCCATGTTCCTTTCTGCGGACTGTCATGTCGATAGTCGCCTCATATAGAGTGCGACAAATTGATGCACCCGGCTAAGACGATTTGCAGGAAATTTCAATCCACGCACTCACATGGAGTGCGACCAAAAATAGGGTCATGATTGCCGCAAACAAAATAATTTCAATCCACGCACTCACATGGAGTGCGACAGCGAAAATGCAGTAATTCATACCCTAATGATATCAATTCCTCATATTGTCGCAAAAACTAATGCCAAAGAGGCTTGGATAAAACCTTGACTTTTACTGAAGGTAACTGATTCGAATGACTTTTGACAAATTTCGAGGTGCGAAGGACCCGGGGTTTTTATGTGAGCTTCATATTCGCACCATATAAACTCAGTGCACTTTTCCAATCGTAAGTTTCCTTATTCCCTATACTCTCTACTTTCTTTTTGTAGTTATCTCTCCTAATTAGTAAAAGTGCAATTTGTCTTCT
This sequence comes from Paenibacillus sp. EKM211P, assembly GCF_011066175.1. Lineage (NCBI taxonomy): Bacteria > Bacillati > Bacillota > Bacilli > Caryophanales > Paenibacillaceae > Paenibacillus > Paenibacillus sp. EKM211P. Next base: position 194,547 of record NZ_JAAMNS010000010.1, on the reverse strand, counting down.
TTCTGGTCTATCAAATCATTGAGTTTATACTTTATGGTCAAATCCGAAATACTATAATATAGGAATAAAAATTCTGTCCTATTTGATTGTACCACCTTCAATACGATTTTCCTCATATCATCTATTGTCTTGTGAAATCCTTTACTATGTATCCAAGTGCTTCCTTTTCTCTATTGTAGCGCACAACAATAAATATAGTAATCAGATATTACTCTGTTCTTTTGTTAAAATTCAAGTTTTGTACACATTCAACAGGATACGGCAAAATCGGAGGTACGAATAACTCGGGAAAATCATGTGAGCTTGGCATTCGCACCAGAAATAACTACTAGAGATCGGATTTTGGAGAGATACTTACTATGGACGACTTGATAAATTTCAAATCAAATCTAAAAGGAAATGCCTGCTTGAGAAGAAGCAGGCATTTCTTATTGATGCAAAAAGGGATAAAAAAATGTAGGTGCCCTTAGTGAAGCATTTTTTTGAGTTGAGAAATCCTTGGTTGAGAAACACTCATTAATTCAGCATACTCTTTTTGTGTCAAGTTAGGCTTTTGATGAATGAGATTCTTTAGTGTTTGTAATAGTTGCTCTGTTGGAAGAGGAGACCTTTTCGGCTCCTTAATTGCCTTTTCGGTCCCGGGCTTGACATGCGCTACTTTCGACTGAACGCCCCTGTCATTCTTTAAGTCATCAATACAGCGTACGCATATAAAGTAATCCTTGAAGTATGTCAATTCGTCGATAGAACCGCACATATTACAGGAAACACCCGTATATCTACGAAACGCTAAGAGACCGTTTTCTTCATCCATAAAAATTTCTATCGGGTCTCCCACATTATAACCCATCGTTTCTCTCATTTCTTTAGGGATTACAATACGACCTAGTGGGTCTAATGGCCGAGTCATACCAATACTTTTCACAGTTAAAATCCTCCTTTTTTTTAATACTATCAGAATTAAGGTCCTTTCTTCTATAGTGAAAAAATAGATTTGTCTATATAAAGTAAATTATTGAGAGGTAAATAAAAAATTCCCAAAGGATAGTATACTTATTTCCAGAATTCGTATCTCACCATTCGATCGTGATATACCATATTTAAATTGATTGATATCCTAAAAAATTACCTTATAAAGGCGTGGTTAATTTGGGTAAAAACAACCACAATACTCGCAGAGATACTTAATTACATGGAAAAAACGATTTAAACATTAGCGATCTAGCCAGGCAGGGTAAAAAATAAACCACGGTATAACAGGTAGAAATATCCTGTCCGTTAGTTCAATAGAAGATAATAGAGACTTCTAGCAGACATGCTAAGGTCTGAGCATATAATCGAAGATTGAGTTCAATGATCCAACGTAACAATAGAGTATACTTATCATTTCAAAAACGATAAGGTTAAAATCCTCAATTTTGCGCGCTCATTTTAGGGATGATAGACTAAAATTAGTAAAAAGTAATTTGTCAAGACCAAAATGTCACTGAAATATATAAATTGTAGAGATATAATACACACAATCTTAGTGATAATAGACAGCTCACCTACTTGTTACATGATAGTGACGAACTGGTATCGTTCCAATCGATGTTTAGGCGCGTTGGAAGGCAAGGTGAGATATAATTCATTCGTAGTGTGCTAGATATAGCAGATGACATGGGGAAGGTGTGTCTATTCTCCTTATTTTCTATATTACCTTACATAGGACCGCCCGAAGAATTCGGTGCAGGTCCTATTTGGCATTAAATTTATAGTTACGAATGTTTCAATGAAGGAGGTTTCACAACAATGAGAGCCTTTATGTTTCCAGGTCAAGGTTCCCAGTATGTAGGTATGGGCCAGAACCTATTTGATGAGTTCCCCAAATTAACATCTATAGCTGACCAAGTATTGGGTTATTCTATAAAGCAACTTTGTTTACAAGATCCGGAGCAAAAACTTGGAAATACTGCTTATACACAACCGGCTCTGTATGTTGTCAATGCGCTCCATTTCGTAAAGACTGTTAATGACCGGAAAATTACTCCAGATTTTGTAGCAGGGCATAGCCTGGGAGAGTTTAATGCCCTATTTGCGGCAGGAGCCTTTGACTTTGAAGTCGGATTAGAACTTGTAAGAAAACGCGGAGAACTGATGAGCCAAGTTAGTCCAGGAGCTATGGCAGCAGTTTTAGGCATGGATGCAAAAGAGATCCGGGCGGTTTTGCAAGATAGCAATTTACAAGGTATTGATATTGCGAATTTAAATACACCTACACAAATTGTTATTTCAGGCTTAAAGCATGAAATTAACGAGTCCATCCGTCTTCTGGGAGCTGCAGGAGCCAGAGGAGTGGTTCCACTGAATGTGAGCGGAGCCTTTCACTCCCGTTACATGGAAGAAGCACAGGAACAATTTAAGAAGTATTTGAGCAAAATTCAGTTTAAGGAGCTTCAATTCCCTGTAATATCTAACGTTCATGCAAGACCTTATAATCCTTCCGATATCAAACGAAATCTGACTGATCAGATGACACATCCTGTAAATTGGACAGACAGTATGCGATATTTGCTTGCTTTGGGAGTGGAGAGCATAGAAGAGATTGGTCCAAAGCAGGTACTAACCAAATTGCTTGACCAGATACGGAATGAAGCAGAACCGCTAGATTTGGAAGCGGAGCAAATTCAGTCGAAACCGCTCGAGGGCGGGAAGATGGTTATCTCTTCCGGATCTTTAGGAAATGAGGAATTTAGAAAGAAATATGGGCTTAAATATGCTTATTATGCCGGGGGAATGCATAAGGGAATTTCCTCAAAGGAGATGGTTATTGCATTAGCAAAAGGTGGACTTATGGGTTTTTTGGGTGTAACCGGTCTGGCTTTTTCAGAGATTGAAGATTCGCTTCACTGGATTAGACAAGAATTGGATGGGGAGTATACGTATGGAGTAAACCTCGCTCATGATCCTTTCGATCCTCAAAGAGAAGAAGCTTTAATAGAGATGCTTATCAAAAATAAAGTAAAGGTTCTTGAGGCATCGTCTTTTGTGAGTATTACTCCAGCCTTGGTGTTATACCGTGCTGCAGGCTTAAGACGAGGGATGGGAGGAAGGATCGTCAGTGATCATAAAATAATAGCTAAGGTATCAAGACCTGAAGTGGCAGAGTTTTTTTTAAGTCCCGCCCCGGAATCATGGATACAAAAACTACTTCGGAGCCACAAAATTTCCGAGATGGCAGCGGAATTACTGAAGAATGTGCCTATGGCTGATGATCTGTGCGTAGAAGCGGATTCTGCGATGTCGGCTGAACAGGGTCCCTCGGAGGTAATCATGCCTGTCATCTGCAGATTGAGAGATCAGTTTATGAAGAAATACGGATATAAGCGCAGGATATGTGTCGGTTTGGCTGGAGGGATCGGGGTACCTGAAGCCGCTGCGGCATCTTTTATAATGGGGGCTGATTTTATTATGACCGGCTCAATCAATCAGTGTACTGTTGAGGCAGGGACAAGTAATCAGGTGAAGGACTTGCTTCAGCAAATGAAAGTTCAAGATACTGCTGTAGCACCTATCGGGAGGTTATTCCATATTGGAGCCAAGGCTCAATTTCTGAGAAAGGGAGTGTTCTTCCCGGCAAGGGCCAATAAACTATACGAATTATTTAAATGCTATGACTCGCTAGAGGAGATAGATGACCGACACAGAAGTACGCTTCAAGACAGGTATTTCAAGCGCAGTTTTGAGGAAGTTTTTGAGGAATTGAGGCAAGTGCACTCACATGAAGCAATAGCTAGGGCTGAACGCGAGCCAAAGTATAAAATGTTGTTAGTATTCAGTTGGTACTTTGATCTCTCTGAAAATCTGGCTTTAAGTGGAAGTGAAGGCCAAAAGGTGGATTACCAAGTTTACTGTGGGCCAGCCTTAGGCGCTTTTAACAGATGGGTGGAAGGTACAGAAATGGAATACTGGCGGTATCGGCATGTAGTCAGCATTGCTGACAAGCTAATGCAGGAAACAGCTATGATTTTAAATCAACGTATAAGAAACTTATATGGTAACTGACTACCCGCTAACAGGTAGTTTGGGGAGGGATAACATGGGGAAACGGACACTGAACTTGACGGATGAACTGTATAATTATTTATTAAGCGTTTCGTTGAAAGAGCCTCAACCAGCTCAAAAACTTCGGGAAGAAACTAATCGTATGCTGTTGTCTGCTATGCAAAGTCCGCCTGAAGAAAGTCAATTTATTGCATTGCTTTTAAAATGGATAGGGGCTAAGCGAGTATTGGAAATTGGAACTTTTACAGGTTATACGACATTGCTTATGGGTTTGGCTATGCCCTCCAATGGACGGATTATAACATGCGATATTGATGATAGGTGGCCTAATATGGGAAGGAGGTTTTGGGAGGAAGCTGGAGTAGACTGTAAGATCGATTTTCGCCTTGCTCCAGCATTGGAGACCATGGATAATCTCTTATCTGGAGATTATGCTAATTATTTCGATTTTATATTCATTGATGCAGATAAGGAGAATTATTGTAACTATTATGAACGCGCTATCCGAATGGTTCGACCGGGGGGCATGATAGGTGTAGACAATGTGTTGTGGGGTGGTAGTGTCATTAATGTCCAAAATCAGGGGCCGGATACAAGAGGGATTCGAGAAATCAATAAGCGTATTTACCAAGATGATCGGGTCAGCATGAGTATGTTGCCTATAGGAGACGGTCTAACGATTGCTATGCGTGAAATATAAATCTGAGGAGTGTTGTGTCAATGGTTCAAAGTGATGTGCTACTGGTTCATGCTGATAAGAAACCGATGCCGGGAATTCTGCATCCAACACCAAACCAAGTCTATCGAAATGCCCGGGTTTCTATTGAGAAACGCAATTTATCCAAGCTGGACCCGGATAAAATCCGTTTAGAGATGTACTATGTAGGGATATGTGGGACAGATTTACACCTTACTACAAATGATCCGCACACAGGCTATATTCGATGCACAGCTCCTCTGGAAATCCCAGATAATGGGAGAATTATAGGGCATGAGGGTGTAGGTAGAATATTAGAGGTAGGGGAACATGTTAGACATCTACAAGTTGATATGCTTGTGACACTGGAATCTATTATGGTATGTAATGTGTGCGAATCGTGTAAGAAAGGAAAGTTCAATCAGTGCAAACAGGCCAAATTAATAGGATTGGAGCACGACGGATTGTTCGGAACGGTTGTTGATGTTCCTTGCTCAATTGCTCACAACATTACGGATCGTGTGAGAAACGAACAAGATCTCATGGCGGCAGCATGTATTGAACCTGCAGGAGTTGCTTATGTGGGATGTGAGAATGCGGAGTTGAAGGCTGGCGAAACTGTTGTTATTTTTGGGGCTGGTCCTATCGGTGTATTAAGCGCTATGCTTAGTAAACAAGTATTTGGTGCTTCGCAAGTTCATGTCGTTGAACCTTTGGAGTTTCGACGTCAGTTCGCTAAGAAGTGGGCGGATCATGTGTACACTCCTGAAGAATTTTTTAAAGCTCCGCCTCTTAAGATCGATGTTGTTTTTGAGTCGTCAGCTTATGTAGAAAACGTCAATCATATATTTAAACATGTTAGTGAAAATGGGCGTATAGTCTTGCTTGGAAGAAGAGGAGTCCCGTTGGAAATTAACGGAGTGGACCATATGATTACGAATGAAATATCTGTCAAGGGATCGCGTGGTCATTTATGTGGCGCTTTTGCCCAAATTTTGGCTTTACAAAAAGCAGGGCGAATTCACTTGGAGGAAATTGTTACGAACGTCGTAGAGGATTTAAAGGATATCAAAAAGTTTCTGGAGCATCGTGAACTGCTGGAGAGAGAAAATTGCAAGGTGGTTATTGACCTTCGTAAGCAAATGGTGTGTAAAGGAGGTAAATGAATGGTAGTGGATATGGCTAAGTTGTTGGCTACCGACAAAACGCATTTTTATAAAACGGAGCACGCTTACATGTATCACACTTCTTTTAATAGTGAGCCATTCTTACGCTCCGTAACACGAAAAGAGCAGCAAGAATATATAGGTTTACATCAAATGGATCTAGAATCATTTCTAGATGCCATGCTTCTTACATCTGTTGAACTTACCCATCAATGGCTTGTGGATCAATACAAGGACGAAGTATCTTTGTCGGTAGCCAAGCAATTGTATGCTCAGTATTTACCTAAGTCGTTTCACGTACCTTCTGTATATATAGAGGAATCTGTAGGTGCATGGGAGATGATTCGTCTTTTCGAACTATCTGATGCGCAGTGGGATTCCGTTCTTTTATTATGTCAGGCATTGAAGGTTTACCCACAGCATGTAATGGTTGCAATGATAGCGGCCTTTTTTTATACAATTGCTGATAATGAAGTGAAAGTGGGATTTACAGTAGGAGGAGAGAATCAAGAACGGCCTGTTTGGTTAAACGGTTTTGTCACTGATAATCAAACCTTTAAATCCCTTGTAAAAGAAGTGAAAGCTCTTCTTCCCCTAGAAGAAGAGCTTTCACTATATCATTTATGGTTCAAAATCCCTAGTATTTCAATGGATGAGGAAAGATATGGAGACTTGCCGGATGCTGTGGTGTCCATGAGAAAAGATGGTTCCGCGTGCTTTGGTGGGGTGAAATACTCTTCTATGTTGTTTGATTCCTTGTCTGTGGAACTTATAGTAAAACATGTAGGAAACTTTCTCAGTAATTTGCTAGAGCAACCGGAAGCACGTATCAGAGATGTATCCTATATGGATTCAGAAGAGCTGGCATTTATTTTGGGGTGTTCAGGGGATGAGAAAGTTGTATCCAATGAAGATTCATTATATACAACATTTCTTAAAGTTGCAGATGTTAAACCGGATGACATTGCCGTCATTTGTGAAGATCCCAGTGGTCTCAGCATCAGAATGACCTACAGGGAACTATCAGATACAGTTGATCGTGTAGCTCATCGCATAGAAAAATTGAAGCTTGGGCCAGCCTCATGCGTTGGAGTTTATGGAGAAAGATCGATTTACAGCGTCATATCTATGTTAGCTCTTTTTAAACTAGGTCTTACGTATGTACCGTTAGATATCAGCTATCCGGAATCGAATTTGCATCATATTATTCAAGATGCTAGTCTAACATTAATTTTGACTCTTGAGTCGCATGTACCTTTTTTACATTCAGTCAATATTCCGCATTTAGTTCTGGATGTAATAGAAACGGATTATGAGGATGAAGACAGCTATCTTAAAGCGATAAAGGATTACAGCAATGAATCACTAAGAGCATCGTTTATCATGTACACATCGGGTTCAACGGGCATGCCCAAAGGGGTTAGACATCATCAGCAACAACTCATTAATTTTTTCAACCATATGTGGACCAAGTACCCTTTTATAGAGGGGGATTGTAGCTGTCAACGAACTAGTATGAATTTTATGCCGTCGATGTGGGAGTTTTTAGGAGGGCTGTTACAGGGAGTTCCTACCGTTATCATGTCGGATACAACGGTAAGAGACCCAGGTAGATTAATTCACGCTTTGTATAAACATGAAGTGACTTATTGTACGATGCTTCCGTCCATGCTGCGTCGAATCTTTGAAACATCGGAAGATTTGTCTTGCCTCAATCGTATTCGGGTTTGTATGACGGTCGGTGAACCTTTTACATTTGATTTATACAAGTTGTTTGTAAATTACTTTCCTGACGCTACACTTGTAGTAGACTATGGTGCTACAGAAGTCAATGGAATTATGCAATTCTCAACAGGGGATTGTGATTCTTCGTCGGATCAGATGCCATGGTTCAAGCCTATCACAAATGTTAAAACGTATATCTTGAATCCCTCCATGCAATTATGCCCTGTGGGGGTGCCTGGAGATTTATACATTGGTGGTGTGTCTCTAGCTGTAGAGTATGTGAATCTGGAGGAGGAAACCAAAGCAAAATTCATTGAAAATCCTTTAGAGAACACTGCTGAAAAGCGATTGTACAAAATGGGGGATATGGCCCGCTATTTGCCTGATGGGAGGATTCAATTGCTCGGGAGACGGGATAATCAGGTGAAAATCCATGGAATCCGAATAGAACTGTCTGCCATTGAACATATTCTTGCTGAAGAAAATCGAATTAAAGAATGTACGGTGGTAGCAAAGGAAATAAGGGATGGTACCAAAAGATTACTGGCCTTTGTCGTTATTGCTGAGAACTCTAAGTTAACGGACGATGAGATAAGGGCAACAATGAGTGTAAAATTACCGAAGTATATGATTCCGTCCACGTTCATTCGGGTGAGCGAATTACCACGCACCCCAAGCGGGAAGATTGATCGTCAGAAACTGATGCGTATGGACGAGCCTTTGTTTAAACGTTCTACGGGAGTATACGGTAAAAATATGGAGCATGTACTGATTGAAATGGCCGCTGGGATTCTGGGAGGAAATGAAGGGGAAATTAAGGCACATCATAAGCTTTATGAAATCGGCTTTGATTCGATGACAATCGTGGATTTTATGAACCAAATAAAGTCAACATTCAAAGTGAAGCTAGAGGTTACCGATTTATACGATTATCCTAGTATTCAAGACCTTGCGGCATTTCTTACATCAAGAGGGGCATCATTGGAGACGTGCTTTGATTACTCTTTTGGCGAAGTAAACACCTCTCAAAAGGCAGAATCGTCTGGTTGTGAGTATGTGGAAGATGGATTTAAGATCGCAGTTATTGGGCTCTCATGTAAATTCCCAGGAGCTCAAAATGTCCATGAATATTGGAATAACCTGGTGAACGGAGTTAGTACTATTACTGAAATTCCTAAAGAGAGATGGGCTCTAAATTCATTCTTTGATCCGGATATGAAAAAGCCGTTTCGGTCAGTGAGCAAATGGGGAGGGTTTATTGATGGCATAGACCTGTTTGATCCTGATTTCTTTCATATTTCTCCCAGAGAAGGAGAGATGATGGACCCCCAGCATCGTCTTGTTCTTGAAGAATGTTGGAAGTCACTAGAGGATGCAGGGTATTCTGATAAAAAATTAAATGCAGAACCTGTGGGTGTTTTTATAGGGGGAAGAACAGGGGGGTATGATCAGCTTATTCACGACCGAAAAACACCTCCAGACCCATATACGACGATGGGAAATGATAACGCTATTCTGGCAGCAAGGGTTGCGTATCATCTTAATTTAAACGGTCCATGCGTTACTGTGGATACTGCCTGTTCTTCATCTCTTGTTGCTATACACTTGGCTTGTTCCAGTATTCGTTCCGGTGAATCTAGAATGGCTATTGCCGGAGGAGTATCCATCATTACATCACCTACATTGTATTATCAATCCTCTAGCATGGGGATGTTTTCCGACACCGGACAGTGTAAAGCCTTTGATAATGATGCCAATGGTATTGTACCTGGGGAAGGAATAGGGATCGTCATATTAAAAAGTTATCAAAGGGCTCTAGAAGATGGAGATCATATTTATGGAACAATTGTTGCATCTGGTATGAATCAGGATGGAAAAACAAATGGCATTACCGCCCCAAGTGCCGCGTCCCAGCAGCGTCTCATACAAAATCTTTACGAACAATATCAAATTAATCCAGAGCGAATTACATATGTTGAGGCTCATGGTACAGGAACCAAATTGGGTGATCCCATTGAAGTTAAAGCACTCACGGGCGCCTTTCGTAACTGGACATCCCATACAAATTATTGTGCAATTGGATCGGTCAAGACTAACATTGGCCATACGATAACGAGTTCTGGGGTGGCAGGACTTATTAAAGTTCTAATGGCTATGAAGAATCACAAAATACCGGCTTCACTTCATTTTAATCATCCCAATGAGCATATTGATTTTGCTCAGAGTCCTTTTTATGTGAATACCTCACTAAAGGAGTGGAAGAAATCGGAGGGGGAGCTACGGCTTGCGGCAGTAAGCTCATTTGGCATCAGTGGAACGAATGTCCATATGGTTATTGAGGAAGCACCTACCCTTGTTCCGAATAGTGGGGAGACTTTGCCTTATCACATTATACCTCTTTCCGCTAAATCTGAATCGGCTTTAATGAGAAAGATCGTTGAGCTTTCGGAATGGCTAGATCAGGAGGGGGCTTACCACACCATGGAAGAGATTAGTGGTACGCTTCAAAGCGGTCGAAGCCATTTCCACTACCGGGCTGCATGCGTTGTCACGGATGTTCGTGATCTGAAGCAGAAGCTGGCATTACTTATTAACGGGAGATCTGATTTGTATCTCTACACGAATAGGGAGGGGACCTTTTCTTCATCCAAAATGGGTGAAAAATCTGCGGATCAGTTATGGCAGAAATTAACGAGGGATGAACTTGATCTCATCAGCTACAAAGAAGCAGCGGGAGAAGTTGCACTATTTTACACGCAAGGACATGATCTCGATTGGGAGTTGCTTTCACATAAGCGTCCCTCCCGTCGCATTTCGATGCCTGTGTATCCATTCGACCGTCAGCGTTGTTGGCTTCCTGAAGAGTTGCAGAAACCACTGCGCTCACTTCAGCCATTTTCATGGGAGAATGTATCTACATTAAAGGGACAACAGTATCAGACGGTATTTCACGCACAGAACCTTGAAATAAAGGAGCATATTATTGGTGATGAGCCTGTATTGCCTGCGGCAGTCATATTGGAAATGATCAGGGCTGCCGGTTCACTGGCTTGTGAACAGACAGTTTCGAAGATCCATTCGGTTAACTTTAGAACAGCTGTCAGCTTTGATAAGACAAGCAAGAAAATACGAATCGGATTATCGGATGAGAATAATTTGATTAAATTCGTGCTGCATGAGGAAGGGGAGACTGGAGCCATTCTGGTTTGTCAGGGATGGCTAGAGACACTGGCAAAGGTGGATTCTCCGGCTAATTCTGAGCCTCTGAAGGCCATAAGGGCAAGATGTAACCGATCCATAACGGCTGAAGAGTTATACTCATCATTTGCAGAGAAAGGTATGAGATATGGCGCAAGTTACCAGGTTGTAAGGTCTGTTTCGTACAATGAAACAGAGCTGCTAGCCTTGCTTGAGCTCTCACATGACCTGCAACAAGACGATTCAGTTTATACAATATTGCCGCAAATAATGGACGGGGCTATGCATGCCATGGAAGGTTTGGACGTTTTGCGTCAAGCCAATTCCCCTTATGTTCCTTTTTCAATAGGTTGCCTGGAACTTTATGCGCCTCTATGCGATCACTGTTATTCTTACATTCATCTGAAACAAGATCCTGAAGTAAGTTATGATACGCTTAAGGCGGATATTGAAATCACCAACGATCAAAACGAGTTGCTTTTAAGGATACGTGATTTTGTAGTTAGACCCTTAGAAGGAGCAAAGCTTATTGCTCCATCACCAAGTAAAAGCAAAACAGATGAGGTTCTGCTGCTCGAGAATTACTGGAAAGAAAAACAATCTGTGCAAGGCAAAAAACTCAAAAGCTTGCTAGTGTTCATGCCTGATGATCCATCCGACTTACCCCTGCCATTTTCTGATCAACCTGTTTTGAGGGTTAAGCGGGGGCGTAAATTTAAAGAATTATCCGAGGATCTTTATGAAGTGGGGCAAGATGATGAAGACTATGCCCAGTTGATTAAGGTCCTGATTGAGCGTTCGTTTGAAATCAGCGATATTCTTCATTTATGGGCATTGGATAGGGGAGGATATCATGAGACGTCCATGTGCATGGAATCGGGAATTTATTCTTTGTATATGCTGGTAAGGGCTATAATGCACCGAAATAATGGAATAAGCAACATCCGTTTAACTTTCGCTTATTCCAATGGATTTAACGATGCTCTTCCGTATTATGCGGGAGTTACAGGTTTTTTGCGCACGCTTTCGCTTGAAGATCCACGATTTCAAACCAAAAGTGTATGCATTGATCCTGAAGTGTGGAAAGAGGAAAAGAGTGGGTTATTAAAGCTGTGGGAGGAACTATACGACACTTCAGAGGAGCGTGAAATCCATCTATCGCGGCATGATCGATGTGTTAAACGATTAAGGCCTTTTCAAATTACTGCTGAAAAGATGCAGTATCGCGGAGTTTATATTATCACTGGGGGAATGGGGGGGATTGGATATCAGCTGGCTCTCCATTTGTTAGCCTCTCCAGAGAGTAATGTTATATTGATCGGTCGTGAAAAGCTTGTAGGAAAGAAGCTAGCTCGATTTGAGCAACTACGTTCTTTTGGTAATAGAGTTCAGTATTTTCAAGGGGATGTAACCAACTACAAGGATTTAAGAGGAATTTTACAAAATGGCAGGGAGCAAATGGGTCCAATTAAAGGTGTGCTTCATTGTGCTGGTGTGACTCATGATGGTTTGCTTTTTCATAAGGATCGTCAAACCTTTGATAAGGTGTTAAATCCGAAGGTTCGGGGAACGCGCGTTTTAGATGAATTAACAGCCTCCGATCCACTGGATTTTTTTGTTATGTTTTCGTCTATAGCCTCTTTGTTTGGTCATATCGGCCAAACTGACTATGCCTATGCCAATCGCTATATGGATGAATTTGCAGCATTGCGGCAGACAAAGAGTAGGGATGGTGAGAGATCCGGGAAAAGCCTTTCGATCCATTGGCCGTTCTGGAGCGAGGGAGGTATGAATCTTTCTGCCGAAATAAAAAACAAGTTGCGACTGAGAAATGGAATGACTGAACTGGCTAGCCAGCAGGGGACTGCTGCTCTTGAAAAAGCATTGTTGCTGCCTGAATCATTGGTCACCGTTTTGGTGGGCGATTCCTCTCTTTTGATGCAAACGATTGTTCATCAAGGTTCTATGCTAACGAACGAATCTCAGGAGAGTGCGCCTGTTAACGTCGAATCATCTCGTCAAGACCAGGCATCACAATATGCTAATACACTGTCAAGGGTCTCAGCACCCGAGTTACGTAAACGGGTAGAGAAACTTTTAGCTGGTATAGTATCTAAAGAAACACATTTGCCGATGGCGAAATGTAACCCCCAGAGAGGCATGGATGAATTTGGTTTTAATTCTTTAATGATTATGAATATGACCGAGAAGTTGGGTCGTCATTTCGGGCCTTTGTCCCAGACTCTCTTTTTTGAACACCGAAATCTTGGAGCTTTTGCGGAATATCTGTTGAAGACATATCCAGATAAAGTTGAAGGATTGTTCAAAGATACGATGGATAAAACCGACACAAGCTCGACATTCGAGCCCACACTATTAAGTTTGCAAAATATAAAAGAAGATACGATTATAAAAGCTCAGCCTGCAGAGGAGAACAAAATTGCTATCATCGGCTTAAGCGGGCATTATCCAATGGCACGGACATTGGAGGAATATTGGAACAATCTTGTGACTGGAAAGGATTGTATTACCGAGATTCCGGAAGATCGTTGGGATTTCCGAACTTTTTTTGACCCCGATAAAAGAGAAAAAGGGAGAAGCTATACCAAATGGGGGGGATTTTTGGACGATATAGATAAGTTCGATCCACTCTTCTTTAACATTTCTCCCAAGGAAGCCGAATTGATGGACCCGCAGGAGAGATTATTTTTGCAATGTGCCTGGGAAACGTTAGAAGATGCAGGCTATACGAGAAAACGTCTGGAGACCGCTAAAGTAGGTGTATATGTCGGGGTCATGTGGGGGCAATACCAGCTTTATGGTAGCGATGATGCCCCAGTAGAAAAACCAACTTCTAGCTATGCTTCTATCGCTAACCGTGTTTCATTTGTAATGAATTTTAAAGGTCCGAGCATGGCAATAGACACAATGTGTTCTTCTTCCTTGGCGGCACTTAAGTTAGCTTGTGACAGTCTGATTCGTGGTGAAACGGACTATGCCTTAGCTGGCGGTGTGAACATCGCTTCCCATCCCAATAAGTACATTCTGGTCAGTCAAGGGAAATTTGGATCTACTGATGGTCGTTGTCGCAGCTTTGGCGAAGGAGGGGACGGATATGTACCCGGTGAAGGGGTAGGGACAGTCCTTCTAAAACCACTGGGTAGGGCCGTTCAAGACGGCGACTATATCTATGGGGTTATTACAGGTGCGGCTCTAAACCACGGAGGCAAGACAAACGGTTATACTGTTCCAAGTCCAGTATCTCAGGCAAGCGTGTTGAATGAAGTATTTCATCAGTCCCAAATTCATCCACGAACAATCAGTTATCTGGAAGCCCATGGAACGGGTACGGCGTTAGGAGACCCGATTGAAATTAACGGTATTTCTAAGGCGTTTAGTGAATTTACCGAGGATAAAGGCTTTTGTTCTATTGGTTCTGTCAAATCCAATATTGGTCATCTTGAATCTGCCGCAGGGATTGCTGCACTTACGAAGGTATTACTTCAGATGCAACATCGCTTACTGGTTCCGTCCATTCATTCTGATAAGCTGAATCCACGAATTGATTTTGCGGGAAGTCCGGTAAGTGTTCAGCGTGAGCTTGCTGAATGGAAGCAGCCTATGCTGATGGAGAACGGGACGATGAAAGTATATCCTCGACGCGCGGGAATCAGTTCCTTTGGAGCTGGAGGCTCCAATGCGTTTCTAATCGTTGAAGAATTTATTAATGATAAGCCAGAACAGGCTAATGATATATCTAATTCCCGTGACGAACCTGAATCATTAATTGTTTTGTCAGCAATCAACAAAGATCGTTTGTTGGCTTATGTAGAAAAGTTAAGGATGTTTTTGAAAAAGTGCAGTGCGGAGAGAAATAAAGTATCTGATACTACGTATGCGGAGCATAAATTACTTGATTCAATGACGGTGTGGATTGGAGGGGAAAGAAATCAATTTAGTGTGGAAGACCAGCTCGGGGATTTCTTGGGGAATGCTACTGATCTGATTCATTTTATATCTGAGATCAACAGAGAGTATAACATAGAGATCAGCTTGCATGAGGTAACGACCAGCCTCACCATTAGGGAGCTGGGGAGACTTCTTCTTAAGAAGATGGAACATAATAACGTTTTGGAAGTAAATACGTTGTTCCAAACGAGTAGTATTAATTTTACACTGCATGATCTTGCTTATACTTTGCAAATCGGGCGCGAGCATTTTGAGGAGCGCCTAGCTATAGTTTGCAAAGATTTCAATGCTTTGGATAAAGCTTTGGAGGCTTACCTTCAAGGCAAAGAAAAACCGGGTCTATACCGAGGTACTATTTCGGATGATATAGCTGAGACTGGTTCGTCCATAGTCGAGGAAAATGGAGAGTCTTCACTCCTTTGGTCTCAGGATCGGTTGGAGATAATCGCAGAAATGTGGACGAAAGGGATGAACATTCAATGGGAGCGTTTACAAATAGGAAACGAACATTCTTTGGTACAACTTCCGACGTATCCCTTTGACCTTGAAAGCTATTGGATAGATAACGCCAGTTCAGAAGCAAAACTCAGAGATGACATGGTTAGAAGATTGCATCCGCTTATTGATGCAAATGTGTCAACCTTTGCTGGTATGCTTTATGAGAAAGTATTTAATAGAAGCGAAGAGTATATTAAGGACCATATAATTCAAGGGGATCATTTAGTTCCGGGTACAGCCATGATAGAAATGGCAAGAGCAGTTGGGGGATGGTCGAAGCCTGGAGGGGCAGTTACAAAGATTCAAAATGTAGTTTGGCTCTCTCCGCTTGTGATCACAGAAGAGCCCCAGTGTACGAACATCAGCCTGAGCCCTCTTAAGGATCAAGATCCAACTACAGAATTTAATATTTTTTCTGTACAACAGGAGACTCCCATCATACATTGCAAGGGAACACTTGTTTATGGAAATGATCCTAGAGGCGACGAACGGCTGGATCTTCACGCTATTCGTACGCGGTGCTGTCACAATTTATCCAAGGATTTTTGTTACTCAAGTTTTCAGAAATTAAATTTCCAGTATGGAAGTAGTTTCAAAAACTTGGAAGAATTGTATTATAACGAAAATGAGGCGCTTGCTTTCATAAGCTTGTCCGAGGAAATTGAATGGAGCGATCAAGTTTGGCTTCATCCTGCTCTACTAGACGGAGGGTTACAGTCGGTAATTGCACTTACTTGGAACGAAGTTGAAAACGAATTAAGACTCCCGTATATGATTCGCGAAATTGAAATTTACAAAAGTTTAACAAGACAATGTTATGTTCATACCGTAAGACAGCCAAAAGGGTATTCATTTACCATGACAGATCTACATGGCCAAGTTCTGGTTCGTGTAGATGGTCTTTCCTTCAGACATAAGGATGATTCTCCAACGGCTATAAAAAAATCCAAAGAGATGATTTATGTACAGGATTCTTGGATAACAGCCGAGCTGGAGGCGCCTGTCTTAACAGCACAAGGAAACTTGCTCATTATAGATGAAGATGGGCAGTACCCACATCTAAAAAATGAAATTAGTAAATATTATAAATCTGTCACTTGGATACATGCAGGAGGTTCAGGTGAGCAAACGAGCTTCGGATTGGAATTGAACCTAGACGATCCGGATAATTATCAAAAGATTTTTGAGATGTTTCGTAAAAAAGATATGTCGTGGACTCATATCATTTATTTGCAGGGACATAGGCATGGAGCGAAGCCAGATCAAGCTGAACCGGAACTTGTGCATAGACTGGCATTGCGTCTGCTTTACTTCACCCAAGCGGTTGAAAAGGGGACGATAGGTCATGTTCGAGTCCTGCTTGCTTATGTCAATTCACGTTCGGAGTGGGAGAGCGTATGCGCAAGCGCCTTTGTTAAAAGCGTTTGTATGGAGAACCATCGGATTATGTATAAAACGGTCTGTATTGACGATTCAGCGCTGCAGATTGCCAAAGTATTGCATTCCGAAGTTGTTTCTATCGGCGAAGCATTTCAAGAGGTCGCTTATAGAGATGACAACCGAAAGCTTCGAGTTTTGGATGAAGTGGATGCCACCGATCTTCGTATATCTTCCCCTGCTGCTTCTTTAAATAAGAAGAGAGGCAGACCTGTATACGTTATTACTGGTGGATTAGGTGGTATAGGACTTATTATCGCCCGATATTTGGCAGCTAGTCGTGCTTGCTCGCTTGTGTTGGTAGGACGTTCAGAATTGACACCAGAAAAGACGATAGAGTTGGAAGAACTACGTAAGATTGCCATAGACGTATTGTATATGAAAGCCGATATATCAAACTACTCAGAAACGGTAAGGCTATTTGAGTTTTTTAAGAAGCGTTTTGGCCAAATTCACGGTATTGTTCATGCCGCTGGGGTGACGAACGATTCTCTGTTAACGAATAAAACAGGCATAGGGCTAAAAGCGGTGCTTGCCGCAAAAGTAGATGGTATTATTCATCTGGATAGATTGAGCAGGAGAGAGCCTCTTGAGTTTTTTGTGGGTTTCTCCTCCATTGCTGCTGTAGTCGGGAGCCAGGGACAGGCTGATTATGCTTTTGCTAATCGTTTTATGGATATGTGGCTAGAGCGAAGACAGCACCATGTTCGTGCAGGAAATTGCCAGGGAACTTCATTATCCATTAACTGGTCTTTATGGGAAGAGGGAGGCATGGGAATGCATGCCGATCTAAAGCGAAGAATCGAGAGTGAGACAGGCATATCCACCTTGCAAACCGAAAACGCTTTAAAGGCGTTTGAGATGTTGATAGCTTCCGATTACCCACGTGTAACAGTTATTGAAGGATGGGGCATTCAGGTTCGGGACTGGATGCGTCGTTCGTTGGGCGAGGATCATTCGGAAGTCGCTATATCATCAATAACGACAGATATGATGGAGCCTTCTCTCTTAAAGCGTTTGGTTTCGTGGGTTAAGGGGGTAGTTTCCAAGGCGACGAAGGTTCCGGTGGACAGAATCCGTAATAAAGACACCTTTGACAAGTATGGAGCTGACTCAATTATGTTGATTGAGATGGGTCTTGAGGTGGAAAAAGCATTTGGAACAGAAGCTCGAAGCGTTTTTATCGAGTTTTCAACGGTATATGATGTGAGTGCTCATTTGCTGGGGCATTATCAACAACGAGCGCTCTCTTTTTTGGAAATACAATCGACGGATGTAAGCAAAAACATCTCCAATATCCCTGTTACCAATCTTTCAAGCTTTTCTTCCGAGACTTCTGCTACAGAGGTTTCTTCTCCATCTATAGAAAAAGAGGCAGCGGTTATTGGTTTAAGCGGAAGATATCCCGAGTCAGACAACACTGAGCAATTCTGGAATCATTTAATTAAAGGGGAGAGCTGTATTAGGGAAGTTCCAACCGAAAGATGGAATGCAGATCAATATTATCAAAGAGCTTCAAATGAGCTTGACCCTTTAAAAATCTCGGGTAAATGGGGGGGCTTTATTCGAGATGTCGACCAATTCGATCCGTTATTTTTTAATATCTCTCCCCGTGAGGCCGAAAATATTGATCCTCAAGAGAGAATTATGCTTGAAGTGGTTTGGCATGCTTTGGAAGAGTCAGGATATTCCAAGGCCAAACTGGCTGAAGTTGAAAAAGAAGGAGGACGCGTGGGCGTTTTCATCGGAGCGATGTACCAACCGTATCCTTGGGTAGCAAAAGATAAACTTGTAGGGGCTATTCTTTCTGGTAGTTCTTACTGGTCCATAGCCAATCGAATATCTTACTTTCTAGGAATTCATGGTCCTAGCATGGCGGTGGATACTGCATGCTCGTCTTCACTTACAGCCCTACACCTGGCCATGAATAGCCTCCGTTCCGGAGAATGCACTATGGCAATTGTTGGAGGAGTTAACTTGAATCTCCATGCTTATAAGTATGTAGGCTTATCACAGGCGAAGTTGCTTGGCAGCAGCGACCGTAGCCTTAGTCTGGGCGACGGGGACGGTTATCTGCCAGGTGACGGAGCTGGTGCTGTGGTACTTAAAATGTTGGCAAAAGCTGAAGCGGATCATGATAGAATCCTATGCAAAATTAAGGGTAGCGCTACCAACCACAACGGGAGAAGCAGTGCATACAAGGTTCCTTCTAGTGAAGCGCAGGTGGAATTAATACAGCGGGCAATGGAAGATGCAGATGTTACCCCCGATACCATATCGTATATTGAGACAGCTTCTAATGGGTCCTCATTGGGAGATGCAGTCGAAATCGATGCAATAAAGAGGGTATTTCAATTCTGCCGTAGTGAGGAAACCGCGTGTGCAATCGGATCTGTCAAATCTAATATAGGCCATCTGGAAGCAGCATCTGGTATGTCCCAGTTGACCAAGGTTATATTGCAGTTTGTCCATAGAAAACTGGTTCCGACCTTGCACGAAGATAGCCTTAATCCTCGAATTGATTTGAAAGATACTGTTCTTCACATTCAAAGGCAGGTGTCGGACTGGTACCGTCCGAAAAGAAATGATGATAGTGGAATCAATTTTGAAGTTCCGTTACGCGTACTGATAAACGGATTTGGCGCAGGAGGAACAAACACGGCACTTATTGTAGAAGAGTATCTGCCTAAAGTAAAAGCACCTGTAACGGATAGTAGTGATGGGCCCTTTTTGTTGTTTTTTTCAGCCCTAAGCGAGGAGCGTCTAGCAGTTCTTATTGATAATTTCTATAATTTTTATAGTAAAAATATGATTTCTCTTTGCCTGAAGGATGTAGCTTATTCCCTGTCTCGTAGGGAGCCTATGGAAGAACGCCTTGCCCTTGTAGTACAAAATCAGTCAGCAGCATTGGAAGCTCTGGAACGAGCGCGAAATGGAGACTTTGCTGGTCCAGACATTTTCCAGAGTAGATATAAAACGGGAGTTTCGTATCATACCGTGCAACCCATTCAAGCAACAGAAGATGATTTACGCATGGTGGCAGAACATTGGGTGCATGGTGGTGAGGTGGACATGGAACAACTTTATTCGCCGTTGGCTTGTTCACTGCTGGATCTGCCTTTGTACCCCTTTGAGCGTGAAAGGTATTGGGTTGAAACCGATTCATCGATGGACGAATCATTGCCCATACAGACGAATAGCTCTAGGCATACTGTTCAAGGCATACGGGCTTATTTGCTCGAGCTGCTTTCTTCTTTGTTGGCCTTAAAAGTGGAAAAAATTCAGGTCGACCAAAAGTTTGACAAGTATGGAATGGACTCCTTGGTAGCTTTGCGAATGATAAAAGCTATTGAGAATACCTATGGTGTATCAGTCACTTTAGCTGAGTTTTTTGATTGTTTTACCATTGAAAAGCTGGAGAGAGTTTTACTGGAAAAGGGGGCAGCACCCCATACTAGGACTTCCTTTGATTATTATTTAAGTAATATGCTCTTGTCATGTATCGAAGAAGGGAAACTCTCATTGGATACGACATTGAAATTAAAAGAAGTGGTTACATCATTTGTTGAAAGAGGTGAGATGGATGATAGAGCATGACATCTATCAGAAATTCTCTAAAGGTCAACTTAAGCGTGATGAAGCTCTGGAGTTGTTACTCCAGACGAACCGAGCTCAACCAGTTAAAACGGAGTTAACCGAGGGACAAAAAGGGCTGTGGCTGGAATGCCAAATGTCTCCTGAAAGTTATGCGTATCATACGCCAGGGGCATTGTTCGTATCTCCTAAAATAAATTTACAAATATTACAGCTATCCTTAGAATATATGGTTTCATTTCATAAGGTCCTCCGTACGGTAATGGTGCCTCGGGATGAAGAATTTTTTCCTTTACAGCAGACAGAAGCCTTCGCTACCCCTGTAATTAAACGAGTTCCAATCATTGCGAAGACAAAAGAGGACCTCACACAGCAATTATGGGTTGAAATCAAGAAGCCATTTAATTTTGAAGATGGGCCTCTTTTTCGGGTAAGTCTTTATGATGTTGAGGGAGGTAATAGCATCTTATTGTGTACCTTCCATCACATTGTGTTGGACGGGATATCATCCCAAATTTTTATGAATGATTTGAAGACATGTTATGATGCAATTCGAATAGGTGACATTCCTCTGTTACAAGCACGACGTGCAGACTATTCTGAATATATTCAGTACGAACAGAATTATCTGAAAAGCGAGAAGTCTAAACAGGACCGAAATTTTTGGCTAGATAAGTTATCCAAGGAAGCACCGTCTTTAGAGCTCCCTGTGATACAAATTTCATCTTCTGTCCCTTCTTATGAAGGGACAGCTTTTTCCTTTTCGATTGACGGAGAACTGCTCGCCGGTCTTAAATCCATAGCTACCTCAAAACCAGTAACGTTATTCTCCACCATGATGGCAGCCTACCAATGGGTGCTTTCACGCTTCAGTAATCAGCATGATATCTCTATTGGAACTCCGGTTGCGGGCAGGCCGGATATTCGTTTTGAAAATGTGATAGGACATTTCATGAATATGATTGTAATTCGTAGTGAAGTTGATGGTCATGACACGTTTCTCTCGTTGATAGAGAAAGTACAACAGACAGTGCTCTTATCAATTGAACATAGTCAATATCCATATTACAGATTGGTACGTGATTTTCAGCAACTTCACTCAACGGGCAAGCCCATTTTGTTTCAAGCGGCTTTTTACTTCCAAAACTGGATAAAGAATGAGCCAGACGATATGTTTTTAGAGCCAATTCATAGTATCCACCAACTTGGAGAGTTTGATTTGACACTGGAAGTAATAGAGCATAAGGATGGATGCCTGTTCCATTTGAAATATAATCCTGAATTATATTCAGCTAAAACGATAGAATCCATAGCCTCTTGCTATGTCCGGGCGCTAGAAGCAATCGGGAATCAGATTCATACTCCTTTATCTGATATTTCTTTATTGTCTAAGGAAGAATCTCAAACGATTCTTTATGAGTGGAATGATACGCGTATTGACTTTTCTCAACATCAAACTTTCCTTGACTTATTTATAAATCAGGTAAAGAAATCACCTGATTCTGTTGCAGTAGTATGTCAAGGAGAAAGCCTTACTTATGTTGATGTATTTCAACGAGCTAAGCAAATTGCCTTATTCTTGCGTATGAAGGGAGTCGTAAAAGGAAGCTTTGTTGGAATCTATTTAGAACGTACTCTGGATCTTTTGCCTGCTTTGATCGGTGTACAAATGTCTGGTGGTGTATATATCCCACTTGATCCTGCGTACCCTCAAGCTCGACTCTCAGATATGTTTAAGGAGAGTTCACTTTATTTTGTACTAACGCATTCCTCTATATATCGAAAGTTACCAAAATTCGATGGAACGATGTTATACGTGGACAGCATCAGGACCCATCCGTTCACTCAAGAAGAATTGGAACCGATTGAGTCTGTAGTTTCAATTGCACCGGAAGATCCGGTATATCTCATATTTACATCAGGATCAACGGGCAAACCCAAAGGGATCATCATCAATCACCGAGGCTTAAGCAATTTTCTGTGTTCAATGGCTCAACGACCGGGATGTACCTCTGAAGATATGCTGCTAGCAGTGACGACCATATGTTTTGATATCGCAGGGCTGGAGTTATATTTACCTTTAATTGTAGGGGGAAAACTGGAAATCGCAACAGAAGAGATACAAAGAGATGGTATTCGATTACTTGAAACTCTTTCGAAAGGCGATATAACCATAATGCAGGCAACACCGGCTACATGGAAAATGTTACTTGCAGCAGGCTGGAATACACCGCTGAATTTAAAAATATTGTGCGGTGGCGAACCGTTGAGGTACGACCTGTCCAATCGTTTGCTTCAGTTAAGCTCTGAGCTATGGAATATGTACGGACCAACTGAAACAACTATATGGTCCTCCATTGACAAGATGGAGACGGGCAGGAAAATCACAATTGGTCGCCCTATCGCAAATACCCAGTTCTATGTTTTGGATGCTGCTTTAAAACCTGTACCCATAGGTATGGTTGGGGAGTTGTATATAGGTGGTGATGGAGTTGCTACGGGTTATTTGAATCGGGATGAGGAGACGAAGCAGAGCTTCTTGACTAACCCCTTTCTAAATGATTTTAGTTCAAAAATATATAAAACAGGGGATCAGGCCCGCTATTTACAAGACGGTACAGTAGAGTGCCTAGGGCGTTTGGATCATCAAGTGAAAATTCGGGGTTTTCGTATTGAAATAGGTGAAGTTGAGGACGCCATACAGCAAGTGGAGGGGATATCCCAAGCTATTGTAGTAGTCAGAGAGGAAGGAGACGATAAACAATTAACTGCCTTCTTAATCCCTGACAACCAGGAGCATCCACCTGATATATCAGTTTTACGGGAGGAAATCACTTGTTTATTACCGAGTTACATGCTTCCTGCTCTGTTTGTCTATGTTACAGGCTATCCGATGACACCTAATCAGAAAGTAAATCGGACACTACTTATCTCCATGGATATGATAACGCTCCAACAAATCTTTGGCATCAAACCCTTGGCAGTAAAGGCGAAAAGGTGCGAGATGCAACAAACTGTTATCTCCAGAAATCCGTCTGAGGCATTACAAGGTTTAGTCGAACGTCAAATGGTGTGCTTTATTTCTGATATGAAGAAACTGCCACCTGAAAGTCTGGATGTACATGCTAATTTCGGTTCAATGGGATTTGATTCTATTTCGTTTACGAGTCTTTCTGTTGCGATCAATAAGCATTACGATGTGAAAACTATGCCTACGTTATTTTATACGTATTCTACGATTCATCGTTTTGCCCACTATCTGAGTGTGACTTATTTTGATAAACTGGCGTACATTCACTGTGACGAACTTTCCTTGACCACACGGCAGGGGGAAAAGGAGTCGTTAAACGAGAGTTGTTCTGCGAAGAGCTCGGAAATAAAATATATAGCCTCTCCGTCCGGTGAAAAGGACATCGCAATTATAGGAATAAGCGGAAAACTTCCAGGATCACCTGATTTAGGTGTTTTTTGGAATAATATTATAAAGGAAAAAGATTTAATTACGGAGATTCCTGCAGATCGATGGGACTGGACTCACTTTTATGATAAAAGCAATGAGGACCCGAATAAATCTGTTTCAAAATGGGGGGGATTTATCTCAGATATCGATAAATTTGATGCCTCTTTTTTCGGTATCTCCCCCCGGGAGGCAGAATTGATGGACCCACAGCAGCGAATGATGCTCGAAACGGTATGGGAGACGATTGAAAATGCAGGATATAAAGCTTCTGATCTTGCCGGTTCAAACACAGGGGTATTTATCGGCGCTACCAGCTCTGACTATGCTGAAATTCTGATGCGTGAACATGATATTGATTCGCACACCTTATCCGGGATTGCTGCCAATGTCATATCAAACCGAATATCATATTTTTATGATTTAAAAGGTCCGAGTGAGCTTTTGAATACCGCTTGCTCTAGTTCATTAGTTAGTGTGAATCGTGCAGTGGAAGCTATTCGTAGCGGTGCTTGTGATACAGCTTTTGCTGGTGGAGTTAATTTGATTCTGAGTCCGTTTGCTCATGTTGCACTGAGTAAAATCAATATGCTTAGTAAAGACGGGCGATGTAAAGCTTTTGATTCATCGGCAAACGGCTATGTTCGTGGGGAAGGATGCGCCGTCATTTATTTGAAGCATCTTTCCAAGGCAGTGGAGGATGGTGATCATATTTATGCAGTCATCAAAGGTTCGGCGGTCAATCACGGAGGGAAGACCAATTCTCTAACGGCTCCTAGCAGCACTGCCCAATGTGATTTGATAAGACGTGCTTTTCATGATGCGGGCTTTGACCCTACTTCTTTAGGATATTTAGAAGCACATGGAACCGGAACTGCGCTCGGCGATCCTATTGAACTAGATGGTATGTTACAAGCACTTAGTGCCCTTTATGAAGAGTGGGGTCATCCTCCAGCCAGGCTTCCTCACTGTGGCGTTGGTTCAGTTAAGACGAATATCGGCCATTTGGAGGCAATGGCTGGATTAGCTGGCTTAATTAAGGTAGTGTTGTCGTTATACTACAAGCAAATTCCGGGGAATTTGCATAGAAAGGAGCTTAACCCTTATATCTCCCTGGATGGGAGTCCGCTATATTTGATCGGAGAAACCCAGGCCTGGACGCGGCTAAAGAATAAATCAGGTAATCAATTGCCGCTACGGGGCGGGGTTAGTTCTTTTGGTTTTGGTGGAACAAATGCACATGTTCTCCTGGAAGAGTACTCTGGTGAACCTCAGGAGGAATGTACATCAGACCTGGGAGATCATCAAGTTCTGATTGTTCTTTCCGCGAAACAAAAAAAGGAACTGGAAGATCGGGCGAAGCAATTACTTAGCTATTTATATGAGTTAGAAGCCCACGGTTCTCCTGTCAAATTGGAGTCTATAGCTTATACGTTACAAATCGGTCGTGAACCAATGCGGGAACGGCTTGCCATGCTCGTCTCAGATGTGACAGAACTAAAGGTAGTGCTGGACCGCTATATAAAACAAAGTGAACTTCCTTCTAATGTATATACAACCGTGGGCACAACGGGGATGGAATCCATATTTGATGACGGGGAATTGGACGAGATTGTCACAGAACTGGTTGAACGACGTCAAGGTCTTAAGCTAGCTAAACTGTGGGTAAACGGTTATAAACTGAACTGGAATTTACTTTATTCCAATGGTGTACCCAATAGAGTGCCCCTACCAACCTATCCTTTCCGTAAGGAATCACACTGGATAACGGTACGAAATAGTAAACCGCAATACGGAACGAATCGTGGCAATCTTGCACTAAATTCCATGCTGGACGAGGTCCTTCTGTCTAAGAGCATTAAAAAAGGGCTAGTGTTCCGTAAATTATGGAGCGTTTCAGATGCAATTGTAGGCGCTCACATCGTGAACGGAGAGTGTGTATTTCCTGGAACGGGCTATTTGGAAATGGTCATACAGGTAGCAGAACGAATAGGAAAAGCAACGGCATGGCATTTGAAAAACATCTATTGGCTACAGCCCCTGATTATACATGAGAGTACAGTAGCTGAAGTACTGATTTCTATGCAGGAAGAAGACGATGGCTACTGTTTTCAGATCGAAAGCATAACGCCCGAAGGCATTATATTGCATTCCAAAGGGTCTATTGTTCTGGAAACAGCTGATCATCAGATGCCGACGGATTATGTCTCAATCGACGATATTAGAAGGCGCTGTCCGTATGAATTAACGAAAAAACGGTTTTACGAACAGATTGCTGAGGGTAGTGGTATTGCTTATGGTCCATATTTTCAGGCGATGGAAATGATTTACTACAGTGAAAAAGAGGCCCTTGGTCAGATTCATCTGAAAAGTGAATTTGAGAATGAACTGAGTGAATACAATATTCACCCTGTGTTGATGGACAGTGTATTGCAAGCCATGGGCTGTTTGTTCAACCAAAATACAGAAAAGGGCGTATCCAAGCTCCCCTTTTCTGCCGAACATATTCATGTCATGGAGCCACTACGTGCTTGTGATTATTATGTATATGCGATCAATCGAGGTAAAGATATTCATGATCTGGCATTGCTCGATCAACAGGGAAAAATATGCGTTAGCTTTCATAACCTTTCATCCCGTGAAGTCAAGGAAAAACGAGATGCCCATCTTTTTGTTCCTCAATGGGTAGCTGTTGAGGATGTGCACAACAAAGAATATGCATCAGATAAATATGGGAAGGTATTAGTTGTATCGAGTAATAAAGAAACCAACCTGCACAAGTTAGCGTTCATAAAGGCTTTACAGTATCATGGCTTAACGGTTATTGAAGCTCAACTGGGGGAAAAAACCTCCATGTCATCTCCGGAGGATGTCGTTCTCGGGTATAATGATGTTCCTTCTTACAAAGCTTGGTTAGAGGATCAGGAAGTTAGATACATTTTTTTCCTAACAGACATGTCAAATCCGCTGAAGCAAGCTGATTTTCTTCACTGGGATGAGGAACAGAATACCGGTCTTATGGCTCTGTTTTATCTTAGCAAAGCATTAAGCTCTGCACAGGAAATTCGGATGATTACAGTAACAAACGGACTATTTGAGGTAGTGCCCGGTGAGGAAATTTCTCCGCTACATGCAGGAATCAGTGGATTTCTGAAGGGTGCTTCGTTGGAGTATCCATCAGTGTCCATGCTCCTCGTGGACCTTCCTGCTACAAACAGTAAGGAGTCAGCACCTCTGCAGGTTTATGCTGATGTTGTTGTAAAAGAAATGCTTCAAGGAACAACAGGTGAAGTGGCTGTCCGTGGTGGAAAGCGTTATATTCGTAGACTCATCAAGTTGGATCTTCCGTTTGCCGAGGGATCAGCAATTAGACACCAAGGAGTGTACTGGATTGCAGGAGCAGGAGGCATTGGGTTTGAACTGGCTTTATATTTGGCAAGTACATCTCAGGCACGTTTAATCCTTATGGGGCGAAGCCCACAAGATGAGGAAATGCAAAAGAAGCTCGAACTCATTCGTCAGGCGGGTGGAGAGGCTCAATATATACAGACGGATATTACCGATCCGAACAGTATCAGACAAACACTTGAACAGACCAAGCTAATGTACGGCTCTGTGCATGGTGTATTTCATACAGCTATGGTTCTTCAGGATATGAGAATTGGATTTATGAATGAGGACACATTCAAGAAAGTACTCAGCCCGAAGCTTAAAGGGAGTGTTACCCTCTATGACGTGTTCCGGGAAGAATCTCTTGATTTTATGATGTTTTTTTCTTCAACTAATGCGATTTTGGGGAACACTGGGCAGTGTCATTATAGTGCGGCTTGTTCATTTCAAGATGCTTTTGCAGCATGGATGGGGAAAAAAGTTCCATTTCCTGTGAAAGTAATGAACTGGAGCTTTTGGGGAAGTACAGGGGCCGTTGCTACAGAACGATATCACAGACTGTTGACTGAGGCAGGGATGCTTCCTATTCAGACTGCTGAAGGAATGCAACTCATCGAGCAATCACTTATACATCCAGTAACACAACTAATCATATTCAAAGCCTCATCGGAGTTGACTCGAAAGCTTGGATTTGCTACTGAAGTTCGGAAAAAAGTATATTTGCCCAAGGTCCCTTCTATAGTCCAGGATGTCCGACTCCACTCGGAGCTGTCCGAAGACAGACAGCAGCAAATTGATCAGCTGAAGAGAGGGTTTAAGGAGCTAGAAACTTTTTCTTTATATTTACTTTTAGAATATTTCTGGAAGAGCGGTTGTTTTCAAACTTCTGGTGAATGTTGGTCTAATTTAAAACTGAAAAAAGATTTTGGTATTATCCCCAAGTATGAACGGCTTTTTGACGCAATGCTGGATATCCTTGAACGTGGAGGCTTCATAAGCCGTATCGGGGAAGAGTTAGTAACTACTGATTTGGTAACCGATGAAAAGGTTCACTTGGATATATCAGTCCTGTTGCAAAAGAAAGAAGCTTTTAATGTTTCTTACCCCTCCCTGGCTCCTTACTGTCAATTGCTTTGGCAATGTGTAACTAATTATACGGAAGTTCTGAAGGGGCAGAAGGATTACATCACAGTTATGTTTCCTGATGGTTCAAAAGAACTTGTCCAAGGCATTTATCAGGGAAATGTTATATTGGATTACTACAATGGATTGGTAGCTGAAGCAGTGAGTAGTTATGTGCAAAAGCGTTTGAGAACTAGTGGTACTGATATAATACGAATTTTGGAAATCGGAGCTGGAACGGGGGCCACTAGTGCTCTAGTTTTAGATGGATTAAACGATTATTCCGAAAAGATTGAATATGTATATACAGATGTTTCTGCCAGTTTCACAGCCCATGGTTCAGCAGTGTATGGTGGTAAATATAAAAATATCCGGTTTCAAGTACTTGATATCGAGCAGTCTCCCTGTAGTCAAGAGTTTTTGCCAGACAGTTTTGATTTGATTTTGGCAACCAACGTTCTTCATGCTACACGCTCACTAGAGCAAACTTGTCAACATATAAAAGAAGTGCTCAAAACAAACGGGCTGCTGGTCATCAATGAGATAACGTATTTCCAAAACTTTTCCACTTTAACGTTTGGCTTAACAGATGGATGGTGGAATTTTGAAGATCAATACAGAGTTAAAAATTCTCCGTTGTTAAGTGCTGATGCTTGGAAAGAAGTATTGCTTCTTAACGGATTTCGACATGTAGATATTTATGGTCTGAGGAATGAACATGGGGTCAATGATCAATCCGTTATTCTAGCAGAAGGGGATGGTACGGTAATTTTGGATGGCTCTATGAAAAGTATGGCTGAAGTATCTACAATATCTGTCGGAACGAAGGAAGCGCCCCAGTTCTTCTCGCCTGAATACAGAAAAAATCTGGTTGCACCAAAGATGTATCGCACACCAGACCTGAAGCGGGAGCTGAAGGAAGAAGATTTGTTTGAGGCAATTTGTGAATATTTGATACACAAGCTATCAGAAAAATTAAAAATTGATCTGAAAAAGATTGATAGAGACACAGTTTTTAACGAAATTGGCGTGGATTCTTTAATTATTATTGAATTAAATAAAGAACTTGAACGGGATTTCCCCAAGCTTCCAGCTACGCTGTTTTTTGAATACTCAACTGTAGAAGCGTTGGGAACTTACTTTACTCAAGAATACCGGGAAAGGTTGATTGATCTTTTCCAAGTGAAAGACGAGGTTGAGCCCTCGTCCCGACCAGCTTTACAGCTATCTATTCGTACACCTGAAAAAGAAGACTCCTTGCAAGCACAAGACACACGGATCGGACAGATAGATAGAGATATTTTACTTTTAGATGATGAGGAGACTTCAAGAGAAAAAGATATAGCAATCATCGGTTTAGCTGGTCGTTATCCTTTAGCCGATAATTTGGATGAGTATTGGGATAATTTAGTTAATTCACGTAATTGTGTTACCGAGATTCCGGCTGAACGCTGGGATTGGCGGCGTTATTATGATCCTCATAACCGTGAACAGGGCAAAGGTAGCAGCAAGTGGGGGGGCTTTATTCGGAATGTCGACATGTTTGATGCAGAATTGTTCCAGATTTCCGAAGATCATGCCCGAGAGATGGACCCGCAGGAGCGACTGTTCCTTGAGACTACATGGTCACTCCTAGAAGACGCGGGTTACCCAGGACAAACCCTGGCTGAAAGGGGAGAGAAGGTGGGCGTGTTTGTCGGTGTTATGTACGGTGCTTACGGACAAATTTCTACCCGTGCATGGGAAAATGGCGTAGCGACGAACGCCCAATCCGCCTATTGGCTAGTCGCCAACCGTACCTCCCACTTCTTTAACTTTACAGGACCCAGTATGGCCATAGATACAGCATGTTCTTCGTCGCTATCTGCGATTCATAATGCATGCGGAAGTATTTGGCGCGGAGATTGTAGCATGGCAATAGCCGGCGGAATCAATCTAATTTTACATCCAAGACAGCTTGTAAGATTGGCTAACTTGAACAATTTGTCCAAATCAAATCAGAATAGGTCGTTTGGTGAGGACGGAGAGGGCTTTGTAGAAGGAGAAGGAGTAGGAGCCGTCCTATTAAAACCACTAGATAAAGCTATTCAGGATCAGGATTATATTTATGGAGTCATTAAAGGGACAGCTGTTAATAACAGTGGTCAATCAAGCACCTTTACAACACCTAGTCTCAATGCTCAGTTAGACGTAATAGAACAATCGCTGCAGCGTGCGAGGGTAAACCCGGAAACGATTAATTATGTAGATGCGCATGCGACAGGCACGACTCTGGGTGATCCTATAGAAATTCGCGCCTTAAGCCTTGCCTTTTCAAAATATACAGACAAGAAGAACTTTTGTTCTATAGGCTCGATCAAGTCCAATCTCGGTCATTTGGAGGCAGCATCAGGTATTTCTGCTTTAACGAAGGTGCTACTGCAAATGAGATACGGCAAGATGGTACCTACACTTCATGTTGACAGATTAAATCCGTTTATAGCTTTTGAAGATTCACCGTTTCATGTACAACGCAAACTTTCGGACTGGAAGCGTTTAACTGTGACGGAGGATGGATATTTAAAAACACTACCTAGAAGAGCGGGTATCAGCTCATTTGGAGCCGGGGGATCTAACGCTCATCTGATTGTGGAAGAGTACATCAAAGATACGTTGGTCACGTCATCCTCCAAACCAGTGCTAGTAGTATTGTCTGCCCTTACTGAGAACAGCCTAAGAGGTTATGTCAAAAAGCTCCTTGCTTTTATTGCACAACGGCAGAACTCAGAGATGAAAGAAACCTTAATCTTGGAGTCGATTGCATATACACTACAAACAGGGCGCAAAGAGATGAAAGAACGGCTTGCCTTAGTGACGAGCAGCATAGAAGAGCTTACTGACAAACTTATGATTTTTTTGAATAGGGGAACAGTTCATGCTTTATTTAGAGGAAGTGTTTCCTCATCACGTTACCCGAAGATTATGACGGACAACGATGGGTTGGAAACCATTGCCCGTCATTGGGTGAACGGAGCTACGGTTCATTGGGAAACGTTGTACCGCAGTACACAGGTACCTAAGCGTACTCCTTTGCCGACTTATTGTTTTGATCGTAAATCATACTGGATTCAAGAAGAGCAGACAGCACTTGACATTGTCCAACCTACGCATACGGCAACCTACAACTATGACGACCCTTATTTAAGGGATCATGTTTCTGAGGGAAAGCGAACGTTATTGGGTGTAACGTATTGCAGCTTGGCCTATGAAGCGTTTCAATGCTCCGTACACCAGACTGCGGTAATGCAAGTCGACAGCTTCCTTTTTCAAGAACCGGTTGGTCTGCAAAAGGAAGAGCGGGTAGAAATAATAACCAACGTGGAAGAGGAAGATGGAAAGGCTTATATGACTCATCGATTTCGGTATAGTACCTCGGAGCAGGTAAAAACAGCTGCAAAGGGAGTGCTGCTGAAGACTGGAGACATTAAAAACTATAGCCTATCGCGTCCTTCCTTTATCAATCAACATCCAATCAATGGTCGAGAATTGTACAATTCTAAACCAGGGGTAT
This sequence comes from Paenibacillus sp. EKM211P, assembly GCF_011066175.1. NCBI lineage: Bacteria > Bacillati > Bacillota > Bacilli > Caryophanales > Paenibacillaceae > Paenibacillus > Paenibacillus sp. EKM211P. Next base: position 162,700 of record NZ_JAAMNS010000010.1, on the reverse strand, counting down.
ACGGCCCGTCTCTTCATACCATACAAGAAGTGTTGGTTTCTAAAAAGGATAGAAGTGTATGGGGATATCTTAAGCTCACGGGTGAGATGAAGCATGGACGGCAATATGCAGTTCATCCTGCATTATTAGACGCTGCAGTTCTTTGTCGCTTGGCGCTACAGCACCCTCAGAAGCAGGATCGGTTTATTCCGTTGTTGGTAAAGCGTCTGTGTATATTTGGGGATTTACCTGCTGAGTGCTATTGTCGCGTACAAGAAGTAAAAACCAATAGTGAGATTTGGGAAGGAGATATCGAACTAACAGATTCAGCTGGAAAAGTGCTTGTTTTAATGAAAGGTTTTGTGTGCAAAAAACTCAATTCAAGAAATGATGGGGATGGGAAACCGGCACTTGAAAGGTGTGAAGCTAAGACTATGCAGGAATCGGAATCAGTTGCCAAGGATCTCTTGAACGAAGTTAAATCATTCCTAACAGACAAAATTGGACACACAATGCATATATCTCCGTTGGAATTTGATCCGACATGTAATTTCATGGACATGGGTATTCAATCAAGTGATTTAATCAGGCTCGTCCAGAATCTCCAGCAGAGTTTGGGTGTTCAATTATATCCAACTCTGTTTTTTGAGTATCCTAACGTTGAACAGTTGGCTCTTCATATAGCTCAAGAGTACGGGGACCAGTTTACTAAGAGAGTTCCTTCAAGACAAAAGTCCCATCTCGTGCCACCTGAGGCGCTTGCTGAGGACGCACAACATCTACAAGAAGAGTTGGCTATCCCGGAAAATGAACCGATAGCTATTATTGGGTTTAGCGGGTATATGCCTCAATCTGATGACCTTAATGATTTCTGGAATAAACTTGTTCAGTCAGAATGTATGGTGACGGAAATTCCTCCAGACCGCTGGAACTGGCGGAATTACTATAATGAATCCCCTGACGATAAGGATAAGACTCGCGTCATTTGGGGCGCTTTTATGAAGGAAGTGGACAAGTTCGATCCTGAATTTTTCGGAATATCCCCGAGAGAAGCCAAACTTATGGATCCGCAGCACCGTCTTTCTTTAGAACTGGTGTGGAAAGCTATCGAAGATGCAGGGTATAACCCGAGAAAGTTGGCCGGAAGTAACACGGGAGTATTCATTGGCGTAGCAGGACATGACTACGCGGACGTTATAGCCAAAGGAAATGTGGACAGTCAAGCACAGGCTCTAACGGGTGGGGCGCATAACATGCTCACGGGTCGAATTTCATTTTTACTCGACCTTCATGGTCCAAGTGAACCGATTGATACGGCTTGCTCCAGCTCTTTGGTTGCTATTCATCGAGCTGTTGAGTGTCTTCATCAAGGGGAGTGTGATTTGGCTCTGGCGGGTGGAGTAAACGTCATTGCAAGCCCGTCATTATATATTTCATTTGACAGTGTAGGTATTTTGAGCCCTGATGGCAAGTGCAGAACATTCGATAAGGATGCAAATGGTACTGTTCGAGGGGAAGGCGCAGGAATGTTGTTACTGAAGCCGCTGAGCAGAGCGATTCGCGATCGGGATCATATTTACGGTCTGATTCGCGGAACTGCTGTCAATCATGGAGGCAAGGCTAGCTCGCTCACTGCCCCCAATCCTAATGCTCAGGCAGAGGTGATTGTATCAGCATACGAAAAAGCAGGGATGGATCCAGGAACAGTGAGCTATATTGAAGCACATGGAACAGGAACATCTTTGGGAGATCCCGTTGAAATTAATGGATTGAAACGGGCTTTCAAAAAGCTGTACAGTCAATGGAACCGAGAGTATTCGGGCAAACATATTGCAATTGGCGCCTTAAAGCCGAATATTGGTCATTTGGAAACAGCTTCAGGCGTAGCGGGTATACTGAAAATTATTACAGCTATGCAGCATAAAACGTTACCGGGAATTGCTAATTTAGACCAAGTTAATCCATATATCCAACTTGAGGACACCCCTTTTTATTTGCTGGAGCAAACTAAGGAATGGGAGCGGATTAAAGATGTGGAAGGACGCGAACTCCCATTTCGGGCAGGAATCAGTTCCTTTGGTTTTAGCGGGGTAAATGCCCATATTGTGATTGAAGAGTATACTAGTAAATTCCATTCAATGGAAGAGGAGGAACCGCAACTCATCGTTTTATCAGCGCATCATGAACAGGAGCTTTGTCGATATGCGGATTCTTTGTACAGCTTTATAGAAAGCTCACAAACTAATGCTTCAAGCTCTGACTCTACTCCGACATCGCTATCTTCCGATCTTGAGAAGGAAGTGACTGAAATGGTTGCAAGGATCGCTTGTCTCTCAGAAGAAGATTTAGAGATGGAGACTTGCTTGTCAGAATGTGGATTTGATGACCCTATTTTATTAAACCAACTGAAGAGTGAATGTATTAAACGTTTTGAGATGAACCCTGATAGGCTGCATTTGTATGTCGACTCTAGCCTGAAGCAATTAATTGCGAGCCTTGCTCTCGTTGTCAATCTTCAATCTGTTCCCAAAGGAGAGGGGAAACAGTTTGTCTGTCCTACCTTGCGCCAAATTGCGTACACCCTTCAGACTGGCAGGGAGGCATTAAAGCAAAGGCTTGTGATAGTTGCAAAGGATCGTGCAGATTTATGTGTAAAGCTCCGACGATACCTTAATGGAATTCCGGCAGAGTATATGTATTCAAGCTCTACTACTTCACCTGCATATGTCATTGATAGCTCGCGATCCACTATTGATATGAATGCACCGTTAGATTTAAAGCTTGCTAAGCTTGATGAAATTGCACGCTTATGGGTTAACGGAGAAAAAGTTATGGATTGGGAACATTTATATACCAAGCCTTTACCAAATAGGGTTTCGTTACCCACATATCCTTTTTCCCGTGGTCGCTATTGGGTTGAACCTGCTGAAGAACAGCAGGGTTGGTTTGTGCCGGTCGCTAAAGCTAGCCTGACGGAACTCATTGACAGTAATGAATCGACATTGCAAGGCCCTTGTTATAAAAAAACATTCAGTGCGGATGATTTTTATATGAGGGAACATGTGATAAAGGATCATATGCTGGTTCCGGGGGTGATCTATCTGGAGATGGCCCGTATGGCTGGGGAGCTTGCAGATCCTTATCGAAATGTTATTGGTCTATCACAGGTGACATGGATACAGCCAGTCTATCTCGATACACCGTCTATAGACATCTGGACTTCGATTCATCTAAGTCAGAGCGGACACCATTTTCAGATGCGTAAGGCAGACGGATCACTCTGCTCTCAAGGTGAAATCCAGTATGGAAAATTACCGAATGGTCCTACGGAACGACTGAATCTACAAGAGATCATTCATCGCTACGAAGGAATTATGGAAGGAAGCGAATTGTACAAGTTGTATAACAGTGCAGGATTCACATACGGTCCAACCTTCCGGCCCGTACACAAGCTATGGTTCAATTCCGTAGAGGCCTGTTCAAGTATTTACTTGCCTGAAGGACTGGAGGAAAGCTTTCACTCCTTTCTGCTGCACCCTGTTTTGCTGGAAGGGGCCTTGCAGACTGCAGGATTTTTGGCTAATCGACATATACAAAGTGACAGTCCTGCTGTACCTTTTGGGCTGGGCAGTATTGAAATTTATGGAGAGCTGCCGAGTCACTGTATGGCCTATGCGACTTTTTCAAACCGTGCAACTGAAAACAATCTTTGTTTAGACGTATGCTTACTTGACGATGCAGGTCGTGTTCTGGTCAAGATCAGAGACTACAAAGTGCGACCGATAAAAAAAAAAAAAAGTGAATCAAACGTTAATGTATCGCCCAGCTTGGGAGATTACAAGCGAAAGTGGTCCTAATTACGGGGAAACCGGAACGATCGTCCTGTTTGCTCAAAATGAAGGGTTGAGTAGTGAGTTGTCTCGTCTGATTGGCCAGAAGGTCATCCTCGTCCAACAAGGAGATCATTTCCGACGTATAAATGAGTTCGTATACGAGCTTAATCCGGTCAATGAAAAAGATTATTGGCAACTGTTTCAGGACTTAAAAAAATCAGTTTCAGGCTATACCCATATCGCACATCTATGGTCTCTCGATCACAAAAGTAAAAAAGGAAGCAAAATGACACAGATGGATCGAGGACTATTTTCAATCTTTAAAATCAGTCGCGTTATCTCCGAATTAGGGGTAGACCGTCAGGTCCACATTGTATATATGTATTTCAACTCGGAGCCGACTGATGCGGCTGTTGGAGGCTTTCAAAAAAGCCTGCATCTTGAACATCCGCAATTACGTGGGCGAACGGTGGGAGTGGACTCAAGCCATTTGAAACTACTTCCATCCATTTTGCAGAAGGAATTTGATAAAGGTTGGGGAGGACAGGAAGTACGTTATAGTGGAAAGACCCGCCAAGTAAAAAAGCTGGTTGCCTGTGACTTGTCAGTTTGGCAAAGTGTTACGTTCAAACACAATGGGATCTATCTAATTACAGGCGGCATGGGAGGGATCGGCTTCCAGATTGCTTTGTACTTGGCTAAGGTATATCACGCGAAATTAATCTTGAGTGGACGCTCTCCGTTACATGAGGGGATTCACAGGAACCTGGATAAGCTTAAAAAAATAGGAGCGAAAGCGATTTATATTCAAAGTGATATTTCTGTCAGAACAGATGTCGAACACTTGATCCGTCAGGCTCGTATTCATTTTGGACAGATACATGGCATTCTGCACTGTGCGGGGGAAATTCGAGACTCACTAATTTTACGAAAAAAACTCAGTGATATTCGGGAGGTGATCGCTCCTAAGGTGTCAGGAACAATTTACTTGGATGAAGAAACGAAGGACGAGCCACTGGACTGGTTCGTCTTATTTTCGTCCATATCGGGAGAGTTCGGTAATAGGGGCCAGTGTGATTATGCTTACGCAAACAGTTTTATGGACAATTTCTCCTATAAACGTGAGAACATGCGAAAGGAAGGAAGGAGGCATGGGAAAACGCTCTCTATTAATTGGCCTATGTGGAAAAACGGGGGGATTCAAGTAGATGAACCTACCCGGCATTTGATGAAGGAAACATTAGGTCTGGATTCCATAAGTTCCGAACAGGGTGTAAAGATTTTGGAAAACGGTTTGGCCATGAACGAGAATCATCTCACGATACTCCATGGGGATGCCGAAAAAATTAATGCTGTTTTTTTTAATGATAATTAAAGCCAGCTAAAAGGAGGGGTTTGTATATGAATGACCATGCGAGTCTATCAGAAAAATTAACCAGGGACTTAATTAGTGTAATTAGTAAAATATCAAGCATAAGTGAGCAAGATATCTCTCTTCAAGATGATATGGAAAAATATGGATTTAACTCTATTACATTGATGGAGTTGGCCAACGATCTAAATAAAAAAATGGGACTTTCTTTAACACCTGCCGCTTTTTTTGAGTTAAAGGAGCTTACCCCCTACTCACTTGTGCAGCATTTATGTACTAAATATGCTCAGGAGCTGACGAGGTATTATAACACCTTGTCTTCCTCAGTCAGCTCTACCGGGGAATCAACCTTGAATAGTCTTGTAGGACGAACACATATTATGGCAAAAGCGGTTAATCCTTTTCGTTTTCATGATCAAGTTAATGATTCTATCCAGCCCCAGCCCCTAGACACGTTCAAGCAAGATCCGCTCGAAGAGCCAATCCAAGAAAGCAGGTCTTCTTTGTCTCACGCCGAGGATGAATATACGCCCATTGCCGTAATTGGGATAGGTGGGATGATGCCGCAATCCGACAGCATCGAAGAATTTTGGACACACCTTTGTGATAGTCATGATCTGATTACGGAGATACCGTCTAATCGCTGGGACTGGCGCGAGTATCATGGGGATGCAATGAGAGAGAGGAACAAAACACTATGTAAGTGGGGAGGGTTTTTAAAGGATGTTGATACGTTTGAGCCTTCCTTTTTCCATATGTCTCCCAAGGAAGCTGAGATTATGGACCCTCAGCAGCGAAAATTTCTTGAAATTGCGTGGAAGACCATTGAGGATGCCGGCTACAAGCCTTCTGCTTTGGCTGGTAGCCTGACCGGGGTATTTATCGGTGTAACGAACAATGAATATACGGATTTAATTGCAGAATCAAAGCTTCCTGTTGATAGCCATTCCATCGTAACTAATGCTCATTTTCTTATTGCAAACCGAACATCATATTTTTTTGACTTTCATGGTCCCAGTGAGGCAGTAGATACTGCTTGTTCCAGTTCGGGCGTAGCTCTTCATCGAGCTGTTAGTTCGCTTCATACTGGCGAATGTAGTACAGCCCTTGTAGGGGGCGTTAATGTGTTGGCGTCACCGCGGAATATGATTGCATTTGATGTGGCAGGCATGCTAAGTAGGGAAGGACGCTGTAAAACGTTCGATCAAAATGCAGACGGATTTGTTCGGGGAGAGGGGATAGGGGCACTTCTACTAAAGCCACTCCCCCAAGCGATAGCTGATCACGATTCAATTTACGCTGTAATTAAAGGAAGCGCGGTTAATCACAATGGGCGATCCAAATCTTTGACAGCACCTAATCCTGCTAGTCAAGCAGAGGTGATAAAGTCAGCGTTGTCTCAAAGTGGCGCTAAGGCATCCACGATTACTTACATGGAAGTTCACGGCACTGGAACAGCGCTGGGTGATTCAGTTGAAATTGAAGGGATGAGACGTGCTTTTCAAGAAATGGCGGATGTTTCTGATTTGGCTTCCACGTCTGCCCCTTTTTGCGGATTAGGGTCTGTGAAGACTAATATCGGCCATCTTGAAGCAGCTTCCGGGATGGCCAGTCTTTTGAAGGTGATTTTGGCGCTCAAATATAAGCAGCTACCGCCCAGTCTCCACTGTAATACATTAAATCCACACATGCAGCTTGATAAAAGCCCATTTTATGTTGTGCGGGAAAAAACAGAATGGAAAAGAATAATAGATTCTCATAACAATAAAGAAATACCACGACGTGCGGGTATTAATATTTTTGGTGCAGGAGGAGTAAACGCCCATATAGTTTTGGAAGAGTATGAACAACATACCGAAGCAGAGCCAACGGATGAGTTAGAACAGGTCGCCTTGCTTTTCTCGGCCCGTACCCAAGAAAGCCTTCGTGAGATCGTGAAGGAAACAGCAGATTTTGTGGAGCGGCATACCCATCTAAATCTAAAGGATGTTGCCTATACATTACAAACAGGTCGGGATGAGATGCCAGAGAGGGTCGTACTGGTCGTGAGTTCGCTAGAGGAGTTTATTTCAAAGGCCCGGATTTATCTAAACAACTCAAAAGAAGTGAAGAAGGTGGGCATTTACCAAACAGATCAAAAAATAGTGAGAGATGGTATTTGTGATCTTATGAATGATGATGCAGTAAGTGAAATATATCTTGATATGTTACTTCAACACCATCAATGGGCTCCGCTCTCCAAGCTTTGGGTGAACGGTGTCTCTGTTGTATGGGAGCACATCTATAAAGATGAGCCTAGAAGGAGAGTACATCTTCCGACTTATGTATTTGCCAAGCAAAGGTACTGGTTATCCCGTTATAAAGAAAGCAGTGGGTTAGCGAAGCCTTCTACATTGATGCCTGAACTGTTGACACAATCCATATCTGGCGTTGAAAGAGAGTTATCAAATCCACAGGAGATTCTTACTTTATACTTTAAAAATAAAACTGCCTCTATACTGGGCATGCATGTAGAAGGTTTACAAGCTGATCGAAATTGGCAAGAGTTCGGGTTCGATTCCATTACAGCCACGAAGCTGAAATTTGAAATAGAGCATGAATTGGGCCTAACGCTACCGATGGAAGTTCTTGGAGAGAGCAACTGTATTAATGAGTTGTCCGCTCGTGTTGTAAGCGACTTAAATCTGGAGGAATTTCTGCAAGCTATAGAGGGTAAGGGTCAATATACAAATTTAGATTCATTACAATCAGAAGAGCTGGATGCGCTGTATGAAGTCTTAAGCAAAAGATACACTGATTTGACCCGAACTTAACTTTTTCTTTCTTCATATGGTGTTATGCCATAATTCTTTAATTCAGAAGGAGAGATAAGATGATAGACAATGAGGGATTTTCACTATTATCTGAAAGGGAAAAGAGAGAGGTATTGCGCAAACTGCATAAACAGATCCAAAATCAGCAGTTGCAGAAGGAACAGGCTGCGGCAATATCTGCAGAAGCAGAGGTATCTTTATCGAATTATCGTCCATTTCCACTATCGGATATGCAGGAATCGTTTTCAATAGGCAAATTTTTTGGGGGCGTATCTGACCGTGTAGGTTGTCATATTTATTTCGAACTGGAAGAATACAATTTGGATATTGCCCGATTGGTAGCATCTTGGAACCAACTGATGATGTACCACGAGATGCTTCGAGTAGTGATATTACCTAACCAGTCTCAGCGTGTGCTGGAGGATGTGCCGGAATACACGATTCGAGTATATGATATGTCGGACGAAGCTTCTGAAGCATTAAACTCTCATTTAAAGATGATTAGAAGTCGGATGTCACATCGGTTATATGAGGTAGGCCAATGGCCATTATTCGAAATTTGCGTATCCCGTTTACAATATGAGAAATATATAATTCACTTTAGTATCGACGAATGGATCGTGGATGGATATAGTATTGCCCTACTATTTAAGCAATGGTACATGCTATACCACAATCTTGTGTTCCAACTTCCAAGACTTGAATTTACATTTAGAGAATATATAGCTATGAGTCGAAAGTATGAAGAGTCACGGCGCTTTTCAGACGACTTGGAATATTGGATGAAAAAGTACACTAACGTACCTAACGGCCCTTCGCTTCCATATGCTTCTGATCCAGAGCATCCTTCGGGTCAATCTTATTTTGAACGTAAAAGATATAAGCAGTCTATAGATAGGGACACCTGGGGACGTTTAAAAGAAATATGTCTTCAAATGGAAGTTTCCCAAACGGCTTTGTTGATTTTATGTTTCAACGAACTGCTATCTTACTGGAGCAGTGATGAGAATTTTTCGATTATTCTTACATTTTTTAACCGTCCACCTGTTCATCGGCAAGTGGACCAGATTGTAGGACCGTTTGTATCAACTCATATTTGCTCGAATGAAAGTAGTCGGCAGTTATCGTTGAAAGATAAGCTGACCAACTACCAACGCCAGCTTTGGAATGACTTGGATCATAGTACCGTCAGCGGAATAAGAGCTTTGAGAGAGCTACGTGTTCGTAATAAACAATCTCCACACCTTTCAGTTCCAGTGGTATTTACCAGTATGCTGAATAATGGGGGAAAGGCGGCAGAGGGAAGCTGGTTGAGCCAAGCGTCATACTCCATTTCGCAAACTCCGCAGGTTTATTTGGATCATCAGGTATATGAGCGAGACCAGCAGTTAATTGTTCAGTGGGATGTGGTAGAAGAATATTTTACAGAAAACACGATATGCTCTATGTTTTCTGAATATATACAGGTCATTAAGCTATTGACGAATCCAGATAACTGGCATGAAGTATCCTTAAAGAGAAAACTTGAAAAGGTTGTACCGCTTGTTTTCTCTCCCGAAAATAAATACTCTCGATTCCGCTTATCCGACATGCAGCAAGCACAACTCTTTGAACGTATTCATAAAAAGGTCAGTTGCCGAATATATCAAGAGTTTGACCTTGAAGATCTGGATATTACCCGTTTGCAAAACGCGTGGAATCGGGTCATTCAGACACATGATATGTTGAGGACTGTCATAAGTGAGAATGGAACCCAAGAGGTGCTGCCCTCAGTACCTGAGTATAAAATAATTATTCTTTCAGACGGGTTAGGAGAGCATGGAGTGGAGTCTATGCGACGTGAAAAGCTTAGTATGTGTTTCCGTGTCGATGAATGGCCCTTGTTCGACCTTTCAGTTTCGTTGAGAGCAGGTAAAACAGCTCGAATACATTTAACAGTAGATGCTTTAATTGCAGATGGAGCCAGTATGGCCAAGATTTATCATGAACTTTTTGAGATATATACAAATCCTACAGCGTTACTGAAAGTACCAGATTTGACGTACCGCGAATATTTGCAATCAATGAAGCGGTTTAAAAGAACAAAAGAAGGTAAGGAAATATCCCTATACTGGCAAGGGAAATTCATCTCGCTGCCAACTGGTCCCAGCTTGCCATATCTTAAAAGAGACGATTTGAAGTATGGCTATAAACACTTGGAAGTTCAGATTCACAATTGGAGGAAAATTAAGAAAAAAGCTGAAGAGCTGTTGGTCAAACCTGAAATGATACTATTTACAGCGTTTACACAGGTTTTAAAGGACTTGAATGGTCCCCGGCCGTTCACTGTTGTGTACGTTGATTGGAACCGTATGCATCTCCATCCTGACATAGATCGAGTGATTGGGGATTTTACATCGCTGAGTTGGGTAATTATCGAACCTTCCGATACATCTCTAGTTGAAAAGGCCCGTATCTATCAGCAGACTGTCCAGAACGATTTGGATCATGGAGTTGTTGGTGGTTTGGGTGAGTTGCGAAAAAAAATGATGACTGCTTCCGAGGAAGACTCTTTTTCTCTACCAGTTGTTTTTACCAACCCAATAAGAGCTACTGAATCTCCGTTGCCTCCACAAGTAAAGATGGGATTTGGACAATCCATTACCCCTGGAGTTTATTTGGATAATATGAGCTATGAGCATGACGAGTTTTTGGTTAGTCATTGGGACTACGATGAGAGTGTGCTCCCGTCTGAATGTGTGGAAGAAATGTTTAAACGGTATTACGATTTACTTACGGATTGGACAAATGATGTAGATAAAGGCGGGCAGGGATGGAGCAGCAGAAACTGTATCCATACTCTTTTTGAAAAGCAGGCTGAGTACAGACCTTATGCGGTAGCGCTTTCATTAGATGGAAAACATTTGACTTACGAGCAACTGAATAAACGTGCCAACCAACTGGCTCATTACTTGCTTAGTCGTAAGGTAGGACCTGAGGTGTTGGTTGGGATTTGCCTGGAGCGTTCCTTTGATATGGTAATCAGCATTCTGGCTGTTTTGAAAAGTGGAGGAGCCTATGTACCACTTGATCCTCATTATCCAGAGGAAAGGTTAAGGATGATTACGGAGGATGCACAAATATCTCTTATGCTTACGAAAAAGTCACTTGCGGGGAAGTTAACCTCAAATCCTGCAGAACGGACGCAATTTGTTTGTCTAGATGAGGTAGAGAAACAACTCTTAGTAGAGTGTAACGAAAATCCTAATACTGGTGTAATGGAAGATAACGCTGCGTATGTGATCTATACCTCGGGAACTACTGGTAAGCCGAAGGGAGTTTTGATCACTCATCAAAACATTGCCCGTTTATTCTCCTCAACCGATGCCTGGTTTGGATTTAGGGAGACAGATGTTTGGACGTTTTTTCATTCGTACGCTTTTGATTTTTCGGTATGGGAGTTATGGGGGGCTTTGTTATACGGGGGACGTCTGGTCATTGTGCCTTACTCTGTCAGCCGCTCATCTGAGCTCTTTTATAAACTGGTCGAGTCGGAGCAGGTAACTGTACTCAATCAGACTCCAACTGCATTCAAGCAGTTTATGCTTGCGGAGGAGCGTATGGGACGACCAGGGGATCTGTCATTGCGGTATATCATTTTTGGAGGAGAAATGCTTCGTCCTGAAAGTTTACTTACATGGTTTAACAGACACGGTGATAAACAACCACAGCTAATTAACATGTATGGAATTACGGAAACAACAGTACATGTAACGTATCGTCCGCTGAGAATGTCGGATGCTTACTCCGAGAAGAGTATAATTGGTTCTCCTATTCCTGATGTACAACTGTATATTTTAGACGAACACATGCGCCCAGTACCAACGGGGACAGCGGGGGAGCTATATGTTGGGGGGGAAGGACTTGCCAGAGGTTATTTGAATCAGCCCGTTTTAACTTCCCAGCGATTTGTTCCCGATCCGTTCTCCGATGTACCGTTGAGCCGAATATATAAAACAGGAGATTGTGCGCTCTTGCTACCTGATGGTGAAGTACAGTATTTGGGGCGCATGGATATGCAAGTCAAGGTTCGTGGCTTTCGAATTGAACTAGGAGATATCGAAGCCGCTTTATTAAGGCATGAACAAATTAAACAAGTAGCCGTCACTGTACAAGATCAGGATACAGACGATCCAAAGATTGTGGCCTATATCATTCCAACCAACGGAGAGTGTCCCTCGGCAAAAGAAGTCAGACAAAAGGTTCGAAATATAGTTCCAGACTACATGATACCTAATGTTATTGTGCCTATCACATCTTTGCCGCTAACGGAAAATGGAAAACTGGATCGAACTTCTCTGCCATGGCCTGTCTCAGCAACGGTAGATGCAAGGAGATACAAATCTCCTGTGCATTTAGAAGAATTGCTCCTGGAGTTAAAGATGGTCCTACAAAAAGCTTTGGACTCGCAGGAGCCTATCGGTATTGAGGACGATCTATTCGATCTCGGAGCGACCTCCTTGACCATTATGACGATGTCACAAGTATTGGAAGAAGAGTACGGTGTCGTTGTTCCAGTGGAAATCTTTTTTACTGAATCAACACTTCTTGATCTTGCAAAATTTATACATTCAGAAGTTAATTGCAGTCGACCCGATGTGATAGAAAACAACTATTATGATCAATGCAAAAGTGAGCCAAATATAAGCTTATGTGTTGAAGGTACAGCAGTGGAAGAGGAAGCAGATTCGATCAATAACGAAGTCCTGTCCATCATTCGCGCGGCTCTTGAAACGAACGATAATATCCAACTTTCTGACGATCTTTTTGATCTGGGGGCTACTTCACTGACCCTCATGACTGTTACTCGTGTCGTTGAGGACAGATATGGAATATCAATACCAGTTGAGACATTCTTCAGTACACCGAAAATTGCGGATATTGCTCGGTTTATTGCTAGTAAATGTGGAATACAATTAGCCCTTTGCAGTACTCAAGAATCACACTTGGTTGGGGATACAGCAACGGTCATGACTGCACCTGAGAACATTCAGATGACAAAGCGGACTGTGAAGTTGAAATCTCCAGCATTCAGAAGAGAATTGTATCATTTCTCTTCGAGTAAGCAGCAATTCCAGTCTGATCCCATTCCATTTAATGACTTTTCCAAATTTTTAGGGCTTTTAAAAATGGAAAAAGTGGATGGCGACAGCAAGTATTTATACCCCTCTGCAGGAGGGCGAAATTGTGTACAGACATATGTCTATGTAAAAGAGGGGCGTATTGAAGGATTGGAGGGTGGAGTGTATTATTATCATCCTTTGCAACACGAGTTGTTTCCGATCTGCGTTCCGGTTGTACTAACTTCCTCAATGCACAGGGAGTCTGATCGGCCCGTCTTTGAAAGTAGTGCATTTAGTATTTTTTTTATTGCTCAGCTTCACGCACTTGAAACCGTATATGTAGATTATAGCAGGTACTTGGCCAAGCTGGATTCTGGCTATATGACTCAATTGCTGGTCAGCAGACAGCAGGAGTACAATATTGGGCTATACCCTGTAGTGGGGCTTGACTTTGATCGTATTGCTCCGTTTTTCCATCTTGACGAGGGCCATCTCTTTATGTTTTCTATGATCGGTGGATTTTATAATTATGAGAAAAATGAAATGATATGTAATGACGAAAGCAAGAATCAACATGGTCAAGAGCCTAGAATGGATATTACGGCACATTTTAAAGCACATCCTGTTTATGAAAAAGTAAGAGATATTCTTAGAGTTCAGCGGGAGCGTAAATTTAATATTTTGACCCGTAAAGAGCTTGTGCAGCTTACCAGAGAACAGCGTCACATTCGTAAGTTTGATGAATATACAAAAAGAATTGTGCTTACTTCGGAAGCATTGGACCCTGTAAATTATATACTGCGTTCCAGTCAGCGGCATTTCAAGGAGCAGCCTGTACCTTTTAGTCATTTTAGCAAGTGGTTGTCTACATTAAGAACAGAAAGTGACCAATCCATGGATCAAGGGCTGTATACCCCTCCTGGTGGGGTTTCAGGTTTGGGGATTTTTGTTTATGCAAAGGAGAACGGGGTTGAGAATCTCCAAGAAGGAATTTATATGTACAATCGCAATCAAAATACGTTGACTTTGGTTGGAGAACGTTTATCTGTACCTGTGCGGGCGTGTCATACTCCGTTTAATATTAAAATCAGCATGGAAGCCAAATTTTTTATATTCCTGATTAGCCGGTTAGAAAAGAGCCGATTGATCCTAGGAGAAAGCTGTGTAAGTTGTGCTCTGATAGAAGCTGGAATGATCGGACAAGTTTTGATGGATAGACAAGCTGAATGCGGCATCGGAACTGTACCGATAGGCGGGATGGATTTTGATAAAATCTCACAAGATTTTCTTGCAGGCGAAGAAAACATCTATATCCATAGTTTTATGTGTGGTTCCGTATCACATAAGAAAGAGCGTGAGTTTACATTCAGACTTGAGGAACCGGCAGCAAAACCTACTAAATTACTGGATAAGGAATCTGATTCCGTAGTCGGTTCCTTTCCCCTCTCTATGGGGCAGAAATCATTGTTATTTGTTCATCTCTCAAATCCGGAAAGCGCTTCGTATAATACAGCCTATCACGTGCGGATACGCTGTGAACTGGAAATAACTCTGTTACAAAGGGCAATGGAATTTGTAATATATAAACATCCTTTGCTGCGTACAGTTTTTTCCATCAGGGACGGGGTAGAAACGCAGATTGTTTATGCAAAATGCGATCCGCAAATTAAAGTGGTGGATGCTACGGGTTGGGATCACGAAAAACTTGTAATAGAAAACGAAAAAGAATACCGTGTGCCGTTTAGGCTTTTAGAGAAGCCAGGCTTTCGAGTGGTGTTGTTCCGTATCTCTGATACTGATGCAGTACTGCTTTTTAATATACATCATATCATTACAGATTATATCTCAACTGGACTAATAGTGAGAGATTTATGGGAAACATACGAAAAACTGCTAATAGATCCAAAATATATACCAAAGGCTAATGCGGATATGCGCTATTTTGAATTTGTTGCATGGCAAAACGAACAATTAAACAGCACAAAAGGTAAGAATATGTGGAATTATTGGAAAGGGGAATTAGACGGTGAATTACCGATACTTGATTTACCGACTGACAAGCCTCGTTCTTCGGTCCAAACTTCTAACGGGGCGACTCTGACCTTCACTGTGGATAAAAATCTAACTACAAAGCTGCGCCGATTCTCACGACAAGAAAAGAAAACATTATATCTAGTTGCTTTAACCGCGTTTCACGTGTTACTACACCGTTATTCGGGACAGGAGGATGTAATCATTGGGACAACGGCAACTGCTAGAGGCCCGCTTCGCTTTCAGGATGTCGCAGGATATTTTATTAACCCAATAGTTATTCGGGCAGATTTGAGTGGAGAACCGACTTTTAGGGCGACCTTGGAACGAGTCAGTAAAACATTATATTCGGCTCTGAACAACCAGGACTACCCATTCCCATTGCTAGTGGAGAAACTCAACCCCAAGCGCGACTCTAGTCGATCACCTATTTTTCAGGTTACCTTTCAGCTACTGGATCGTCAAATGAGCTTGCAGAAAAGTAAGGGCGCACTGGCACTGGAATCTTTTCACATTTCACAACAAGAGGGTCAGTTTGATCTTGAACTTGAAATGATGGCGGAGGAAGAAATAATTCAAAGTAAAATAATGTATAACAAGGATTTATGGAATGAAAATACAATTGTACGTTTCAAAAATCACTATATCAATTTATTGGAGGCAGTAGTAGATTGTCCGGATTGCAATCTTCTTTCTTATGATTTTCTTGAACCAAACGAGAAAACACTCTTGCTCCATTCCTGGAATGGTGACTTAAAGGAATACGATTCCAAATGTATTCATACATTGTTTGAGGAGCAAGCAGATCTCCAGCCAGATCATACGGCTGTTTCCATCTGTGACCGTGAGGGAAAGCGAATCCAAATCAGCTACAGGGAATTGAATTGCCGGGCGAACCGTCTGGCGGTTTATTTGCGATCGATTGCAGAGGAAACCACAGAATTAGTAGGGATTTGTCTAGATAAATCTATAGAAATGGTCGTTGCCGTTTTAGCTGTATTTAAAGCGGGATATGCCTACGTTCCTGTCGATCCAGTTTACCCGAAAGAAAGAATAGAATTTATCTTGAAAGACTGCAGAGCTTCTATCCTTATTACAAATTCGGAGATGAAAACGAATCTTGATGGACTAACCACAACGATCAATCTTGATCTAGCTCGTGGTGATATAAAGAGGGTGTCGGATCAGAATTTGAACCTTCCACTTCGAACTGACAGTCTGGCGTACGTCATTTATACCTCAGGTTCAACGGGCATGCCAAAAGGGGTGGAGATTACACATGAGAGTGCAGTGAATATTTTTTATGGATATAGAGAGAAATATCAACTCGAAACGGTAAATAAAACACATTTACAAATGGCAGCGTTCACCTTTGATGTTTTTATCGCAGATGTGATGAGATCTCTTTGTTCAGGTGGCAAACTTGTGCTTTGTCCTCGAGAGTATTTGCTGGACCCCGGGCATTTGTATCAATATATTACTGAAGAGAATATACACATTGCCGAATTTGTACCAGCGGTGATGAGACATTTGGTTCAGTACATGAAAACTAACGGACTCATGTTGCATATGAAAACAGTCATAATTAGTTCGGATAGTTGGAATATGAAGGATTTGTCCGATTTTCGGCTGTATTTCAATAAGGATACACGGTTTATAAATGCATATGGTGTGACAGAAGCGGCTATCGACAGTACCTATTTGGATTGCGCGGATCTAGGGACCGGATATGAAGGCTTCGTGCCGATCGGAAGACCTTTCCCTAACGTCCAAATTTACATTTTGGATAAAGGATTGAATCCGACCCCCATCGGTGTAGTAGGTGAACTTTGCATTGGAGGAAAAGGGGTGGCAAGAGGATATCTTAATCGCCCTGATTTAACAACCGAGAAGTTCATTCCAGACCCGTTTCATGATAGTCTAAAATCCCGGCTGTATCGTACAGGTGATTTGGCACGTTACTTACCGGATGGAAGAATCGAATTTCTTGGCAGATCAGATTATCAAATAAAAGTACGGGGGTTCAGGATCGAGGTAGGTGAAATTGAGGAAGTCATATCCCGGCACCCTCTAATCAAGGAAATTGTTGTTCTTGGAAAGCAAGATCAGACAGGAGAAAGTATTTTAGTTGGTTATTTTACTGAAACGGATACTGATTCTCTTTCCCTGAATGATCTACAGGATTTTGTTCGGAACAAGCTGCCTGAATACATGGTACCTACTGTTTTTATTAAGCTGGATACGTTCAATCTTACAAATAACGGAAAAATAGACAGGAGGAATCTGCCAAGCCCAGAAAAGTGCTTAAAATCATCTATACGGAATATGGCCGCCCCCAATACAGAAACAGAGCAAAAATTAATTGAGGTATGGAAATATATTATTCAGATTCAAACTGTCGGGATTGAAAATAATTTCTTTGAGGTAGGTGGACACTCCTTTTTGGTAATCAGGTTGTTGAATGAGATAAAGTCAATATGGAGAAAAGACATTCCGTTAGTTGACTTTTTGGCTAATCCCACTATTCGGAATCTGGCCAACTTGCTGGATACGGCGGGGGATAACAACAAGCCTGAGGAGGAGTGGCTGGAATGTGGCGGTCTAGAGCAGGAGTTCCTACAAGCAGAATCCGTAGCACCGGAATGGGCCACACCCCAAAGAATTTTTTTAACAGGTGCGACAGGTCATCTGGGGATACATCTGTTAGTTAATCTTCTTGAAAAGTATAAAACTGCAGTTATGTACTGCCTGATTCGGGCAAAGGATGAAACAGACGCTATCCGCAGACTGGAGAATACCCTTCAAAAGTACTTGCTTTGGAGAGAAGGAATGCTTGAGAGAGTGGTCCCTGTATTGGGAGATTTGGAAAAGCCTATGTTAGGCCTTAGCCGTAGTTCATTCGATAAGCTTGCACAAGAAGTTGATATTGTGTTTCATAACGGTGCATTTGTCAACTTTGCTTATCCATATGAGGTTCTGAAAAAAGCAAACGTGAACGGTACGATTGAAGTTCTGAAGCTGGCTTCACAATTCAGGTTAAAACCGATACACTATATTTCCACCACATCTGTATTTGAAAATATAGACGCAGAGCCTGCTTCTTGTGACCATGAAGTTGTGGTGCATGACAATAGTGATCTTATTTATAACGAGAAGCTCCATTCTACTCTCGGCTACACTCAAAGTAAGTGGGTAGCTGAAAAGCTGGTGCAAAGAGCAAGAGAAGAGGGTATGCTTGTTTCCATCTACAGACCCGACGTGATTTCTGGACATAGTCAAACAGGGGTTTGGAATGAAAATGACTTTGCTAGTAAAACTTTGAGAAGTATTGCTTCATCAGGTATTATACCGGAGGGGAGCTTTAAGTTCAGCTGGTTGCCGGTAGATACAGTGAGTCAAGCCATCGTTGAGTTGTCCAGCTTTCCTCAAAGCTTGAATAAAAATTTCAATTTGGCCTCTCCTTACTTTTTTGAATTGAGTGAGTTGGCTAATTGGCTAAGGGAGGCTGGGTTCCCAATTCAGGTAATGCCCTTCTCTACGTGGAAAAAACAGATGGAAGATGCTCAGGCTGTTGGATCAGGAGACAGTCAAATACCGGATGTAGTTTGGAGAGCGGCAGAAGATTATAAGCTACGTATTACATTCACATATGATATGCATAATGCAGTAGAAGGGTTGCAAGGAACGGGAATCCAATTTAGCCCGATCAGTAAAGATATTATCTGTAAGTATGTAAATCACTTTATCCAGAATGGACTTTTGAAAAATCCAATTTTATAAGCATGATGATTAAAGGAAACTCCCGATATCGGGAGTTTTCTTTAATCATCAGATAAAAATTGATGAATGATTTTCCTTTGTTACGTTTCTTGGAGCCTGAGCTGGATATTTGGGAGTCGTGAGCACGGGGCGCTACGCTGCCGAACGGAAAGATGGGAAATGGCTAGTTGGAACATAGGGTTTCTATGATGGAAAAACGAACCAATACTTTTTTGCTCCAATAAGGTTTAGTTTTTATTCCCGGGTATTAAATTTAGCGGCATCAGTCGTTTTTGTTGAACGTTTCTGCAAAGCAAGGTTCTAGGTTTGACGTTTCGGAAAGTAGATAAGTTCTTACCATTAAGTTAACTATTAAAAAAGATCACAAGGGATGACTTTGAGAATGCTATACTACCTCTTTTTGGGTATTCCTCCTTGATCATGAATTTTTCATCTGGTAAAATGTAGTTTAACTACAAAAATATGAAGGATGGGGATGGGATGTATGAGTATTAGTGAAAAAAGGGACAATCCTACGGGAAGCAGTATATCAAATGAGATTTTACAAGGTCCGATTGTTCCGATTTCAATCAAACTTGCTCTACCGATTATTATTGGACAACTTTTGCAATTAGGTTACAGCCTAACTAATACGATGTTTGTTTCTATGATTAATAAAGAATCTACAACATTATTGACTGGAATCGGGTTAGTTTTCCCTATACACATGTGTTTCCTCGCCTTGAGCATCGGATTATTTACAGGTATGAACTCCGTTGTGTCAAGGGGGATCGGGGAAAAGAATCAACAGGTCATACATAAGGCCGGAGACTCGGGAGTATGGCTTGCCATTGCCTTGGCTCTGTTAACAGTATCAGTTTTGTATGTATTTTCTGGGCCTATTGTTCGGCTTTTGGCTGGTACCGAGATGAGTACAGAGGCAGTTAACAATGGTTTGAGTTATTTGCATTGGATACTTCCGGGGCTTGGCATGATGCTCATCAGTCAATCGCTCCTGGGCATCTTACAAGGTGAAGGATTGTCCAAATATTATGGAATGGCTTTGATGTTGTCTACAGTGCTCAATATTATTTTGGACCCTATCTTCATATTTTATTTTGGTATGGGGGTCTCTGGAGCTGCATTAGCAACAACGATAGCGATAACTGTCATGTTTTTATTTGTGGTAGGGTTATTCTTGAAAAAAAAGTCGATTGTCCCTGTTTCCTGGAAGACTAATAAAGTGGATTTTACCTTAATTTCAAAGGTGATTTATGTTGGGTTTCCTCAGACCTTAAGTATGATCTCCCTATCCGTCATGAGTGCTTTTCTTAATAATTTAATTGGTTCTATTAGTGAAAATGCCATGAACTCATGGATTCTCGTAGGTAGATTTGATGAATTCCTTCTTCTAGCTGGTTATGGCTTCGGAAGTGCAGCTTTAACAATGATCGGTCAAAATTATGGAAACGGAAACATGGATCGTGTATTACGTATTTTCAAAACTAACGTATTATTAGCGGTGGGATTATGCAGCGTGTTTTTGATCATTTACAACGTTTTTGCCCCTCACCTATTCCCTCTATTTACCAGCATCCCAGAGGTAGCTGCAGGTGCTGTGAAACAGGTTCATATCATTTCTGTTTCGTGTATAGGGATTGTAATAGCTATTGTGGCAACCAGTTCGTTTCAAGCTACTGGGAGGGCTATGCCGGGACTCATCTTGGACATTTTACGTATGGGATTATTAACAATTCCATTATCATATATATTGTTCTACTGGCTTAAGCAAGGGACTACAGGAATATTCTTTGGGATGGCAGGGATTAACTTGATAATGATGGTGATCTCTTTTGCGTGGTGTTATTTCTATTTGAAAAATATTAAGCAAGTTAAAGTATTGATAGAATCTGTGACCCTGAAATAAGTGGAATTTGGGATAACATAATGAAATAGAGATGGATGCTATTTATACAGATGATGATATAAATGAGCGAAACCTTTGGAGGATTTATGGAAAATACACGAGCAATGACGAAGATGAGAGAGTATTATCAGGAACAGGGAATAATAACGGACCCCGGTAAGGAGAGATGGCTTTATACAAATCTACCCAAGCAAGTGGATGAATTATGTGAAATAGTTCAAGGGCTTACGTTGAACCATGAGTATGCAGAGCAATACGAAGTGAAGTGGACGTATAATCGAAAAAAAGAACGTGAGCTACGAACAGTTTCCAACATGCTAAAAAGGATTCAAGAACTTTGTTCTCATTCTTTGAATATACCAAGAGAGGTCCAAGATCGTTTAATGGTGACCTCTCGAGATATTAATGTATTGTTATGCTCTATGCTTCGATACCAAAAGATTCCTTCACGTGTATTATGCGGTTTTTCTGCTTATCGTAATGATTTTTATCCCTCTCATTGGGTTTGTGAATTTTGGATGGAGAAAGAAGAACGTTGGGTACTGGCAGATGCATCCTTGGACCCTACGCTACAAAGACATTTAGGGATTGACTTCAGTCCTGTAGACTTACCACCAGAAAAGTTTTTCCGTTCTGAAGATGTATGGACCAGGTGTCGCGACCACGATATGGATGACCGATTGTTCGGATATCAGCTTCATACGGGGCTGGGGTTCATCCGTGGAAATTTACTTCGTAATTTTGCTTCTCTGAATAAATACGAAGTATCTCCTTGGGATAACTGGTGGGGGTTTCGGTCAAAAAAGGATATGAATAAAGATGATTTTGTTCAATTACAAAAAATAGCCGAGGTTACATCGGGAGGGAGCAATACGTTCCAAGACTTGCGTTCTCTTTTTGAAACGGATGTCTTTCTGTCATCCCCTGTCCGGACAAAACTGGGCCTGCAGGGTGAAGTTGAGGTACCCCATAAAACCGAAAATGATGTTTACTGTAGAGTCATGGAGCCTGTACACCAAAAGCGTCGTCATTTTAATACTTCGCAATGGACTACTCCAGAAGTTACTACAGACCAAATTGTGATTAGGGGTGCAAAGCATCATAATCTGAAAGATGTGAACCTGAATGTACCTAAAAATCGGATGGTCGTTTTTACAGGGGTAAGTGGTAGTGGTAAATCCTCATTAGTTTTTGATACCATATATGCCGAAGCACAACGAAGATTTGTATTGGGCTTCTCTCCTTATGTTCGTAAATATATGGATAAAGTCGAAAGACCCAAGGTTGATGCTATTGATGGACTTAGTCCCGCTATTGCAATTGAGCAAAAGACTTTGAGTAACAATCCCCGATCTACAGTAGGGACAATAACAGAAATATCCAGTTATCTTCGTTTACTATATTCCCGGGTCGGGATACGTAAATGTTTAAAATGCAACTCGGAAATATATCCCCAAAGCCCTGATGATATTGCTGTTGCATTATGTGACTATTTTTCTG
The DNA here is from genome assembly GCF_011066175.1 of Paenibacillus sp. EKM211P. Taxonomy (NCBI): domain Bacteria; kingdom Bacillati; phylum Bacillota; class Bacilli; order Caryophanales; family Paenibacillaceae; genus Paenibacillus; species Paenibacillus sp. EKM211P. The sequence goes on along the minus strand of NZ_JAAMNS010000010.1, from coordinate 140,384 downwards.
CTGGAGAAACATTTCAATTGTTTGCGCCCGTGTTAATTAACTTTTCCGGTGAACTAGAGTATAAACTTGAAGAAATGAAGCGAAAAGGAGTTAAGCAACTTCGGGTAAACGGAAAGCAGATGCTGTTAGACGACGTGGTTTTAACTCAGACAGTAAGCAATTGGAATGTCGATGTTGTGGGGGATTGTTTTACTACTGCTGATACATTGGTTGGTTTAGAGAAGGAATCGTTTATAGGAGAGTTAACGCTATCTATCCAGCAGATTTTGAAGGCAGGTAAACATACAATTTCAGCAGAGGCAAAAGAATGCAAGGCTCTTTTTACAACAAAAATGATCTGCCCATACTGCCATTCCAGTTTTCCGGAATTGAGTTCTCAGCACTTCAGTTTTAATTCACCATTAGGTATGTGTCCAGATTGTAACGGTCTTGGAATCCAACAGAACATTAGCGTCGAATTACTTGTAGATAACCCTGATGTAAGTATCTTGGACGGCGCTTTAAAGTGGTTTGGCAACTTACGAGAAGGAAAAAAAACAACATGGCCCACAGGACCGCTTGATGTGATATATGCCCACTACGGTCTAAATATTGAAACACCTTGGAAAGAACTGCCCGAATGGTTTCATCAGATCATTTTTTATGGCTCAGGACAAGATAAAATTAAAGTCCAGTCCACGTTAGGTATGAAAGAAACAGAAAAACCCATAAAGGGTCTTGTTCCTGAACTTACCCGGCTTTATTATGAAACGGAATCAGAGTTTGGTAAAAAGAAATACGGGGCATTTATGGCTTCCCAAAAATGCTCAAGTTGTGATGGGACCAAATTGTGTAAGGAAGCACGTTCGGTTCAGCTTGGAGGTAAAACTATTTCAGAGATAAGCTCCTCCTCAATTGGAGAATTGTTGGGATGGACAAAGGTTGTATATGAGCACTTGGATGAAGCAATGCTGGAGATTGGCGAGGAGTTGCTTGTCGAAATATACAACCGTCTTTCCTTTTTGATGAATGTCGGTCTCCATTATCTTAGTCTGAATCGAACAGCTCCAACTTTATCAGGAGGAGAAGGCCAACGTGTAAAACTTGCCAGTCATTTGAGTAGTGGAATGACAGGAGTGCTTTATGTACTGGATGAGCCTTCGATCGGTCTCCATCCGCGTGACATCAATAAGCTCCTTCACACGTTATTGAATTTGCGGGATCAAGGGAATACCGTACTTGTTGTTGAGCATGAGGAAGAAATAATGCGAAAAGCTGATTATTTAATTGATATTGGTCCCAAAGCGGGAATTCTGGGTGGCAAGGTAGTAGCATTTGGTACACCTGAGGAGGTCATGATAGACCCCGCTTCCGTTACCGGTCAGTTTTTGAGTGGAATGAAGAAAGTTGAGGCTCCAATCAAGGCCCAAACTAATCATAATACGCAAGATTGGCTTGTTCTTGAGGGAGCCTCTCACAATAATTTGAAGGATGTTACTGTCCAATTTCCTTTGGGTCGTATGACTTGTGTAACAGGTGTTAGTGGTAGTGGGAAAAGTAGCCTGATTGCTGGAACGCTGGAGCCGTTACTTGAGCAAAAGCTTAATGGGAGCGACACATGTCCAGGAGCTTATCGAAGCATTATAGGGCTTGATAAGGTCGATAAAGTAATTAATGTATCCCAATCCCCAATTGGTAGGACACCGCGTTCCAATCCTGCAACATACACTGATTTATTTAATAAAATTCGAAAAATTTTTGCTAATACGGAACAAGCCCAAGACGCGCAGATCTCATATGAGTATTTCAGTTTTAACTCGCCAGGAGGACGATGTGAGGCATGTCAAGGACATGGACAGGTAAAAATTGAAATGCACTTTCTAGCTGATGTATGGATTACATGTAACGATTGCAAAGGCCGCCGTTTTAAGCCAGAAGTTCTTGACATTAAGCACAATGGTAAAAGCATAGCTGATGTATTGGAAATGGACGTTAAAGAGGCATTGGAGTTTTTTAAATCTAACAAAGATGTCATACGCATTTTACAAACGTTCCAAAATGTTGGACTTGACTATATTAAGCTCGGCCAAAGTGCTACTACATTAAGCGGTGGAGAAGCACAGAGGGTAAAGCTGGCCAAGGAATTAAGCAAGGTAAAAAAAGGGCATATGATTTATATCTTGGATGAGCCTACGACGGGGCTTCACTTCAACGACATTCAGCATCTGCTGAATATTCTTCACAGACTCACCACTGAAGGCCACACTGTAATTGTAATTGAACACGATCTTGATGTGATAAAGACAGCCGATTGGATTGTAGATTTAGGCCCAGAAGGAGGAAAAGCTGGAGGAGTGCTTATTGCCCAATGTCCGCCGGCCAAATTGATTCATGTGGAAGAAAGCTTTACCGGGCAGGCTTTAAAGAAGATGTTCAATATGTAATTTCCAAGATAAACATTCTAAGGACGGTACTCCTGAATTTTTGAAAAACTATGGGGAACCGTCCTTTCTTTTTAGCATAACACGTTATTATGTAAATCTGGGATTGTTAGATATAATTTCGATTCCAACGTCAACAGTCCGTTCACTTTTCATAAAATTAAGCCTGATTTTTGCCCTTTTTTTATGTTTATCAATTTTCTTTATAATTGCCTCTAAGCCAGTTAGTGGTCCCGACTGAACAGTGACTTTGGAACCTTCTACATAGATTTGGGAATAGTCAATAACTTCGTTTTCGTTTATCAACTGTTGTATGAGGTCTATTTCGGCATCAGAAATTGTAGAAAGATGAAAGCCCTCTTTTTTTGAATAATGACATCCTTGACTAACAATTTTGTATAAACATGGGATTTTATTTAAAGTATAGTATATTTCTTCTGTCATGTCTGTTTTTATTAGAATATATCCCGGAAATAACAACCTCAACGAATTAACCATAATACCCTCTTTTTTTTCTGGTATCTTTCGTCGTGGAACAATTGATATAAGGCTGGATTCAGTAAAATACATACGAATAAAGCGTTGAACAATTTCTTCCTTACCGTTTTCGATAAATAGAGCGTACCATGGCATTACATAGACCTCCCTAGGCAGTATATATCCAATTATAGGTTTATAAGCCAAAAAGGGATAAAGATACAATTAAGCAACATTAAAACAAAAGTTTGAATTTAAATAAAATCAGTGATCTTAAGCTCACAATTGACGAAAAGGAAGGGACTATTAAGTGGCTAGAAAATGAATTAGTTAATTTGAAAATGCTGTAGCTTACCATATTGGAATCATTAAAAAAGTGAATGAGAATCTATACCGTTATGTAAACGATAGACTCAGCCTTACTGACATGGATTTCGTAAGAGGCTTTTCACTTTTTCGTAAAGATGGGAACACCCTCAAGCTCATATTGGACAAGGAGACTTCAGGAAATAGTCTCGATCTCAATTTGGACACCGATGTAAATTCTAGGAATATCGTGGCCTTCCGTATGAACATGCTGGAAGGGGAGATCTGGGTACTAGTGCTAGCCGATTCTGGTAGCACTCCTTGGTCACAATGGAAAATGAAAGTTAATATAGCGGATGCTTCAGTTTCTAAAGGGATAGCGAAAGAGAAGTGAGATAGTATTAGGTTAGAGAATGATTCACCTTCAGAAGATTATTTTTTTACTTGTGAGTATGAAAACGGGGAAAGAGAAGAGATAGAAGTCGATGAAAGTGAGTATGTATGGGGTTATTGTTGTTGAGGACACAATCAATGTAATAAGACAACGTAAACGGTAAAAAGTAGAAAGGGTTGTTTAATAGATTTCACATGATAATTGGTAGTTTTTAATTTTTGGAGCAATAAGCTCTGTCAGAAAACTGGTTTGATTCTTTTTTATTATGTGACAACATATGCGATACTTCGACATGTCTCCCAGTATAGTATTGAGAAGATTAATACTATGGAGGTGTCGTATGATAAAAGGGATCGCAAAAGCATTAATTGTATTTTTACTAGCCGCTATTTTTTCCGTTCAAGGCGTCTATGCTGAACCGACAGCAATCAACCAACAAGCAGTTGGGTATACGTTGGAGTTCCCTAGTTCACGTTACCCTGAAACCGGGGCGCATATTAGAGATGCAATAGCAGCCGGGCATTCTGCTGTATGTACGATCGACCGTGATGGAGCTGAGGAAAATAGGAAGGAATCACTCAAGGGCTATCCAACTAAGAAAGGATATGACCGGGATGAATGGCCAATGGCAATGTGTGCAGAAGGTGGCGCAGAGGCTGATATCAGATACATAACCCCTAGTGATAACCGGGGAGCAGGATCATGGGTAAGTCATCAGTTAGATAAGTATGCTGATGGAACAAAGGTAAGATTTATAGTGAAATAAGGATGAGAGACTCTACTGGTTAGCAGCCACTAGAGTCTTTTTAATGCCCATTAAAAAATAAATATGCAAATATTTAGATTATATTTATAGATAAGCAAGTTTATGTTTAGACACATTCTAAAGAATATATTACCGTAGTATCTGTCATAGAGATTACTTAGGGGGAATATTTGTGAGTATTCGTTTTACAAAAAAATTTGGTATTTTGTTCGGAGTTCTTTTGTTTGTAATGATCACGTTTTTTAACTCAAGTTCTTACGCAGCTTCAGTAGGACAAAGGCTTGCTGAACGAGAAGAAGGATGGGAACGTTATGATGATGGGAATAAGAGTATTAAGTACCTTGGATCGTGGGTAGATGATTATTCTGGGGATGAATACAACAGCACTTCAAAATGGACGAGCCAATCAGGAGCGCAGATTAAGTTCTCATTCTATGGAACAAAACTGAGACTAATTGGTACAAGATATCCAGATAGGCCAAATAATGTGCAGATTACGATAGATAATATTAATGAAGTTTTTTCTCAAAGTGGACCGTTTTCAAGACAAAATCTAACATTTGAAAAAACAGGACTACCAGAAGGAAGGCATAATGTAACAATTACTGTTCCACAGTTTTCCGGTGTCTATGATTTGGATGCAATCGATATTGATAAAAATGGAAAATTGTTGGATGTTAATACTGCCACTAATCTCAAAGCAACAGCTGGAGACAGTCAGGTTACTTTAAAATGGGATCAAATAGAGAGTGCAGAAAGCTACACAATAAAATACGGAACAGAATCCGGCAAATATACTGAAACCGCAACAGCAACAAAAGATGCATATGGAAACTTCGTTATCCCCGGCCTGACCAACGGAACGAAATACTACTTTGTTGTAAGTGCTAAAGTAAATGGTGTAGATTCGGAATACTCCAATGAAGCTTCAGCAACTCCACAAGGTGGAGTTGGTCAAACTGATCCTGAGCAGCCAACGGGCAATCGTGCCATTCTGGTAGTCACCATGACAACTGGTTTGGAAAAGGAATTCGACCTAAGCATGAAAGAGGTCAATGACTTTATCTCCTGGTACGAAGGAAAACAGGCTGGTTCTGGATCGGCCTCATATGCCATAAATAAACACGATAATAATAAAGGGCCATTCAGCAGCCGCAAGGACTACATGCTGTATGATCGTATCTTAACGTTTGAAGTAAGTGAATACTCTAAATAAAGAAATCCCCGCCGACCAATAAAAGGTTAGCGGGGGATTTCCTTTTAGACTATAAACTCAGTGAACACCGGACTCCGCAGAAGCCCCGCCTTAGTCCAGTTGCGCATCTTTACGCGAGCCCTTATACGTGGTTCCACATAAACATACTCGCGATCCTCCCCAGTTATCAATGGTTTAGACACTCCATAAAACGCCTTCTTATGTGTCGGCGTTGCTCCCAACTCAATGATACCGGACGGACGAATTTTACCACTCTCATTCGGTACGCCTGCAAGCCACCCGAATTCCTCTTTGCGATAACCTGTTATAAATACGTCAGCATAGGACCAGCTAATCACCTTCTGCCACGCAGCTGACCGGCGGCTTACATACACACTATCTTTCCGTTTAGCTACTACGCCTTCCATATCCCGTGCTTGAATCTGCTCAAATAAAGGTACGCCAGCTTCTTCAACATACGGAACCATCCCGAATGAACTGGACGGAAGTTGAAGTTTAAACAGCAGTTCCTTACGCTCCATTAGAGGCCGTTTACGCATGTCTATGCCTTTATACTGTAAGACATCAAATATGGCGTAATAAACAGGGAGGGAAACTGTTAGACGCTGTATCTTGTCTGATCGCTTAGCCTGAAACCTGGACATTATTGACTCAAAATCGGATATGCCTGTTGCTGGGTCAACACAGGCGATCTCACCATCCAGGATGATGTCGTCCTCAAATGGTAGCTGCAGCTCCGGATATTGCCGGGTACAATCATTGTTGTGTCTTGTATATAAACGGATCGTGCCATTTTGCTGCGAAAATATAAGCCGGTGTCCATCAATCTTTGGCTCAAAGATATAGAGAGGATCTGAAAATGCTGTATCTGATGTAGCAAGTAACATTGGAGAAATAAACAAATAGACCACCTCAGACTAATTATAACGCTCATTTGCGCAGTAGTGAGGCGGTAAGTATTGGAGAGGAAAGGCCCTGCTAACCTTAATTGGTCGGCAGAGCTTTTTAATGCGATTACTTCATTGGACTTACGTGGCGATACTCTCTATATATCTCCGTTAATCCCAAGACTTATTCCATCGTCAGGTTATTACGAAGGTGATTCAGAGCTTCGGCGATGTACAACGCTACCACCATTTGCTTTTGGCCATCAGTTCGTGGCCGTTCCACTTGTAATTTATCTTGTATGTTCCTGCGATGTATTTCTATTAATTTTTCTAACTCCATAATGTAGACTTTTGGGAACGCGAAGGTTAAACTTACCGCTGTATTCGTCTTCTCCTGGGGCTCTGGAATAGGTTCACCATACTCAAGCTTCACAGACTAATGCTCCGATTAAAGAAGATAAATTATTAAAAGGGTAATAATAATTTGAATGTAATTAGACTATTGAAATAGGTGCGTCCATTGCGGAGGATTTCTCTGCAACTTTACAGCTGTTTCTTTAGTATGATGGACGTTGTGTACATGACCCGGGAAAGTTAGCTCATTTCATTGCTCGTTCTTGTCGTTATGATCATAGAACTGGCTAACGGTAAGAAAAAATCATTTCGGCCACGACCTTTTTGATGCCCGCAGCATTGCGGTTTTTTTCTTTTTTTCTTGAAATATAAGACTTTTTAGGCTTCGTACCTATCGTTTGGTCTTATATTCTTACGAGAAACGTACCTAAAAGCGATACTCGTATCGCTACTTCGGAAGCTTAAGCTCTAATAAGACGCCGTCAGGCGTTTTTTATTATTGCAGACCCGGCAGACCCTAGCATTAATGCGGCGCAAGAGCAAGATAATAGCGCATATCCTTATTCTCACAAGTTATTTTAAGATAAAGAGAACGTATCTAATTATAGGGAGATGAGGGAGCGGAAATGATTAATGTAACGAAACTACTTACCGGTATGAAGGGAGAAGGCGATGACCTTCGTTATACCATTAAGCCGGGATACAAACCGCATGGCGTTTCCACGGGCAGAGGGCCTGTCGTCGTATGGAATTCGACACGGGCTTGCAACTTAATCTGTAAACATTGTTATGCAAATGCCTGTCCTGCCCATGATCCCGATGAAATGTCGACGGAGGAAGCTAAGGTGTTTATTGATAATCTGGCCGTCTTCCAGGTGCCGGTACTGCTTTTTTCCGGTGGAGAGCCTCTGATCCGCAAAGATATTTATGAGCTGATTTCTTATGCGTCAAGCAAAGGGCTTCGGCCGGTAGTATCGACCAATGGCACATTGATTACCATGGACAGAGCGAAGATGCTAAAAGAAGCAGGGGTTAAATATGTCGGTGTAAGCCTGGATGGGCTGGAAGAGCGCCATGATGAATTTCGCGGGCGAAAGGGAGCCTTTAAGCAAGCGCTTCAGGGTATCCGAAACTGCTTGGCCATCGGCCAGAAGGTAGGGGTCCGGTTCACGATCAGCAGACATACATATGAAGACTTGGATGGAGTCCTTGATTTGATCGAGCGGGAAAATATTCCTCGGGCCTGCTTCTACCATCTCGTCTATTCCGGCCGCGGGAGCGCCCTGCAGCAAGAGGATGTTACCCATGAACAATCCCGGCATGCTCTTGACCGGATTATGGCTAAAGCGATGGACCTGCATGGCAAAGGCAAACCGGTGGAGTTGCTCACCGTCGATAATCATGCGGATGGCGTTTACTTATACCAGCGGATGATGGAGCGCGACCCGGAGCGCGCGGCTGAACTGCTTGGCTTGCTTCAGAGAAACGGCGGCAACCGTTCCGGAATAGCCATCGGCTGCGTGGATTGGCACGGCAACGTCTATCCCGATCAGTTCACGAGAGATATCGAAATCGGCAATATCCGCAAGCAGAAATTCAGCGAGATTTGGCGTGATGCCGCTCATCCGCTAATGGCCGGCCTGCGCGACCGTAAACCGCTGCTAAAGGGACGCTGCAGAGAATGCAATTGGCTGGATATCTGTAACGGGAATTTCCGGGCCCGGGCTTCGGTAAGTGGTGATTTCTGGGCGGAGGACCCATCCTGTTATTTAAGTGACCGTGAAGTTGGAATCGTATAACACTGGAAAGGAAGGCTGAATACACATGCTCGTTTCCTGGAATGTGACCAAGAAATGCAATTTATACTGCGAACACTGCTATCGCGACTCGGGGCCGACATCGTCTGTAGAAGACCAGCTAACCACGGAGGAAGGCATCCGGCTCATGGATCAGATCAAGCAGGCCGGATTCAAGCTTCTCATATTCAGCGGCGGCGAGCCCTTGATCCGTGAAGATCTCTGCGAATTGATCGCGTATGCCTCGTCTATCGGCCTTCGTCCCGCACTTGGCAGCAACGGCACGCTTCTGACCGCCGCCAAAGCTGCGGAGCTGAAAAAAGCGGGGCTGGGAGGCATTGCGATCAGCATAGACAGCGCCACGCCTGAGTATCACAACCGGTTCAGGAATGCGCCGGAAGGCTGGCAGCAAGCATTGGAGGGTATCCGTTATGCCCAGGAAGCCGGGCTGAGAGTGCAGATTAACATGACGCTGACCGAGGGCAATATGGGTGATTTCGTGCAGGTTGCCCAGCTTGCCGAGGAGCTTCATGTGTCCTCTCTGCACCCGTTCTTTCTCGTCCCGACCGGACGGGCCGTCCATATCGAAGAAGACGGGCTGAAGCGGGAACGGTATTACTCGGTTTTGCGCAGTGTTCTGTCCAAACAGAAATCAACATCCCTTGAAATCAAACCGACCTGCGCTCCCCAGTTCATGCCGCTTGCCAAAAGCATGGGGCTGGAAATGCGGTACACGCGCGGTTGTCTGGCCGGGGTCTCCTATTGTTCAGTGCTGCCGAGTGGCGAGGTACATATTTGTCCGTACCTGCCGGTCAAGGTGGGAAATGTTCGCGAGCAGCCTTTTGATAAAATATGGCGGGATAATCCGGTGTTTCGGGATTTAAGGGACTTCAAGAAATATGAAGGAGAATGCGGCTCCTGTCCTGATGTGGGCATTTGTGGCGGCTGCCGGGCGAGATCGTACTATTACAGCGGCGGCAATTTCATGGCCGAAGAGCCGTGGTGTTACAAAAGATCGGCGGCGCTGTAAGCTGGGGAGGTGGGAACAGTGGACCTGGATTCGAACGACCGGAAGCTGCTGAATCGGCTGCAAATCGGGCTTCCTCTGGTCAGACGCCCTTGGAATGCCATTGCGGAGGAACTGGAATTGCGCCAGGAAGATGTGCTTCAAAGGCTTGAAAGGCTGAAGAAAGAGGAATTCATCCGGCGGATCGGAGGGGTGTTTAATCCGGCGGGACTGGGATTTAGAGGCTGTTTGTATGCGATGGCAGTCAGGGAGGAGCTTTTTTACCAGACCGCTGCTGTCGTCAACAGGTATAGAGGCGTAACCCATAACTACCGCCGGCGCAGCAGGCTCAATATGTGGTTCACGCTGACTTCCCGGACCGAGGAAGAACGGGGGTCTATTCTTGAAACGATCCGTGAAGCAGCGGGCGGGCCGCTGCTATATGAGCTTCCCTCCGAGCAATTATTCAAACTAAAGGTCTTCTTGAATATGGAAGAAACGGCTGTTGCATCAGCCATTACACCCAGCCCGAACTTGAATGGAGTCGCAACTTCCAAACAGGAACCATGCAAAATAGAAATAACGGATTTGCAGCTGATCCGCGAACTGCAGGGAGATCTTCCGTTGTCAATTGAACCGTATACCGAGATTGCCAATAAGACAGGTTGCAGCTTGGAAGAGGTGTTTCTTCGCTTGCAGGCGCTGCAGGCAGGAGGCGCACTCAAACGAATTGGAGCCATTCTAAAGCATAGGGAAGCGGGATTTTCAGCGAATGGCCTGTTCATCTGCGTACTTCCTGAGGAGCATATACCTGAGGCAGGAAAAAGGCTGGCCGATTATTCGGAAGTCAGCCACTGCTACAAGCGCCGGACGCACCCCGATTGGCCGTATAATTTATACGCCATGATTCATGGACCCGATGAAGCGTCTGTTCAGAAAGTGGCGGAGCAATTTGTTCGACTCGAAGACATCAAGGATTACGATATTCTGTTCAGCACGGAAGAACTGAAGAAAACGAGCTTTTCGATCTAAAGCGTTTCTTATATTCACACGGATGCCGTCTCTTCAAGGACTGCGTCCGTTTTTCGTGTTGACAGGTTAACGTCTTTGACTGGGCAGAAATTTTTATTAATTACACATGGGAATAAGCCCGAATGAGATTTTCGTTATTTCTTACAAAAACCAAGAAATCTACAAGGGAACGGCGCGAGAATTCCACTAGGAAGGACTTACGACTAACACCAAATATGAGGTTCTTATATGGACCGAAAATGAGGCTTAAATTCGAAGCGAACCGAAGCTTACACGCTAAAAAAGAAGAGGGCTCAGATGAAATTGGCGGGGATACTGGAGGGTCATCCAAAGTACAACCAGTAGTTGGGCCGTCAACAATGGCTTCCAAAAAAGGATCATTCGGATGGTGCTGAAGGTTCAACTCGAAATAGTGGTTTTAAGGATATTGGTAATTCCTATGCTAAAAAAGAGGTCCGGTACCTTCAGGATCAGAAACCCTTCGTGGTACAACGCCGGAAATATTTGAGCCCAATCGTAGTGTCACGAGAATGGAGTTTGCAACAATGGTGGTACGCGCATTAGATGTTCAGCCAGCATTGGCTTCAGCAAAACAAAGTTTCCGCCTGATGCCTTACTCAATCGAGAACAAGCTTCTAAGATGATCGGTAGAGTGCTTCAGGCTGCCGAAAATGAGAGAGGGAATCAGTGGTATACTTGGACCAGGATAAGATTGCTCAGTGGGCAAAGGAGAGATTATGGGTCTTACGAAGATGAATATGGTCCAAGGGTATCCGGACGGAACATTAGACCGAAAGACCATATGAATAGACAGGAAGGAACCATGCTTTCTTTGAAAGAGAAAAAATAATGAAAGAAAATATCAAGCTCGGGCAAATACTGCCCAAGTCATTATCCTGAATCCATAAACCGTGTATAACCGTGTTAAAATTGATGTATAAGAAGATAAATATTTGGGATTCGGAGGTTGTCTTGTGAGCAGAATTTCTACAAATGACTTAAAAGATATTTTGAAAAGAGCGACCGAATCAGCGCGTCAAGAAGCCAAAAAAAACGGTGTTCCTTCTGTCTATGAGGAAAATGGAAAGATGATTAAAGAATATCCTGATGGGAAAAAAACTCAGATCATTTTTACAGAAGAAGGAAAGCGAGAAGTTGAGTATACTTAACGCCTGGAAACAAGCGCAAGACAAGAAAAACCACCGGCGATAGGTTGGGCCCTTGATCCGGTGGTTTTTCATTCACATGATTTGAAAATCGCCGTGGTCGCGCATCGGCCTTTGTAAAAGTCACGATGTTTCACCATCGTGGCTTTTTTAATATACGTTCTATATGTATTCATTATACCACATAAAGCTATTCTGTAACCAAAAAGGGTGAATAATTTTTTTGTTTGAGTTCTAGACTGAGAACTTCATTAAGCTAACGGCAGATTAGTTGAATAAGAGAATGGTTTAAAAGAACGATTATTAAATGTATAATCGTTCTTTTTTGATGATATGATTGTCGAATTTTAATAGGAGGATAAATGATCATTATGATTTAGCAACTAACACCATCCTCATTTGACTTTCCGCTTACTTCTCCATCAGCTCTTACTACAAATTTAGTAGATACTCCCCAAACACAGACTGCTAATTGTTCATATGAAAAGGCTCCATTAGTGTTCGCTTGGATTTGTTTTTCGATAAGATTTTGAAACTTATCATTTACAAATTTACTTATCAATATATTTACATTTTCATTAGCTTTATACCCCGAGCCTGAAATTTTCAGGTATCTTTGAGTACTATCTCCCGAAGAACCGTATTTCAATTCCAGATTAATTGAAGGTGGAGTAGGCTGTGGTGGTTGTGTACTTGGACCTGACGGAGTAGTTGATCCTTCAAGATATGTGCCTGTGCTAGGAGTCCAAATTAATGAACCACCTTCGAACCGTTGGATTGTTCCTCCATTATAACCAGGTCGGTCTTCTTCTTCACTAATTGGAAAACCAAGTGAGCCTAATTCCCCGCCTAATTCTTGCCACTTTGCCCTCATACCTGGATATACCGAGTAGGCACGATCATGACCCTTTTTGTAGATTAATAATCGATCTTGAAGGCTATCCGAAACATTAAAAGGTCGGAAATAAATGTACCCTCCAAGTCCGTTAGCAGTCGGTTTTTCATCGGAAACAGGGTAGCCAAAATCTAATATCGTATACTCTTTATAACTCTTCCAAATTGTGCCCCACACAGCAGCAATAGTATTTTGTCCGTTCATTGTTATATATGTTATAATCCCATTCTGAAAATATTGATAAAACCCAGCATTATAGTCTAAACGTAAACGGGAACAACAATCTGAAATAGGATAACCAAGAGGGCTTCTTTCCCACCCAAGACTTGCCCACTTCTCACGAAAAGGAGCCTGTATATAGTGAGCATTAGTTTTATGATGATAATAAATAGACCAATCTCCATAAGGACTTCGATAATGTCGATAAAATCCACCGTCTTGTGTAGGAGACACCGGTGTAATAGGATAACCTTGGACACCATTCCTAATAAGCTCATCATATTTACGATTAATCGCATCTTCTTCCGTGAAAATCATATAAGGGGGATGGCTCGGTACAACGGGTGTATCTGGACCAATTGGTCTAATTGAATTTATAGGATAATTGTACCCGGAATAGGGGATAATTCTGTATGTTTCTCGATTCATAAATGTACCACCTTCACTTCCTTAATGTTTAAAGCGCTTGGTTGTGTCCGTAGACGTGTGAATTCACTATATAGAGTATTCGCCTGTTTATGTTTTGAAAATTGTCCATGAGCACTCCCCCAAATAGATGTCACTATTGTTATAACTGCAGAAGAATAAAATATGGAAGGAAATAGTTCAGCCAAACAAGGGTTTGTGCCACAAGAAAAATGGGACAGGTTTCTATTTTGAAAAGGAATAAAAATAAAAATGCTATTGAACTTAAAAACGATTGACTGCTTTGGCGGTCTTTTTTAGCTGAACTAAAGGGCAGTTTACTGCAACAATGCTCTTGGGGATGTAAAGGGAGGCAGCTGGCCAACAATCAACTACCTTTTTTCGTGTTAATGAAAATTGGCCCAAAAAAAATTTTGCATTCGAGTTTACTCGAAAGGATATACTGGGATTATGAATAACTCACTATCCATTCGACAAGTCGCTGCCCTTACAAGTCTTAGTGTCAATACGCTTCTTATTATGAGCAAATAGGTCTCCTAACTTCCATTGATCGTAATGAACATGGACATCGTTGCTTTACTTCTGAAGACGTAACTTGGATCGAGTTTATTAATCGTCTTAAAGCTACCGGAATGACATTAACCAGTATGCTCGAAATTGCGGAACTAAAAAGGAAAGGAGATCCAACTCTCACTGCAAGAAGAATTCTTCTAGAAGAACGTTTGTCTTCCATACATAAGGAGGGAAATAGCTAAATGCCCATAGAATATCCTTATAGAATAACTCGTCAGGGTGAAGTAGTTATGACTTTAAGGTCAGATGAAATTACTGAGGTCAACGGTAGAGAACAAATCGAAATTTCCGATTCTTTTGAAAGATTGCTTTGGAAATTTTCAAGTAACAACTTAGATAAGCTAAAAGGTGATCTTGTTAAGGGTAAATTCTTTGCTGAATCCAAAATGACATATGATTTTATAAATATCATAAATAAAGTTTTAGCCCAAAGAAAATTTATGCAGGACAATCAGAGTTTTAGAGATGCTCTAATACCAGAGTAATTTGCAGAAGTCCTTGTAGATTAAAGATAAGGACAATAATATATACATTTTTATCAAAGTATGATATATTATTGTAGTGACTAGGATCTCTTCGGTTTTGGAGGTCTATTAAAATGAAGTTAACAGAAGAATTCATTTACAAAATGACAAAAATGGTCTTAAAAACTTGTGTTCTTTTTTTGATAATAGTATTATTTGTGATTTTAGCTGTAATTATCCTTACACTTAGATAGAATTCATTTTCATTAAATGAAAGCATTGTAGTCTGTTTATTAAAGAGCATCAAATTGTAAAAAACAGAGCTAAATAATAAAATAACAGAGCTTCCTAGTCACCCTTTATCAAAAAGGGTGACTAAAGTGCCAAATAAAGTAGTATTCAAAAAAAACACCATCTTATTTTAAAGAGATAAGATGGTGTTTTTTATATTTTTTATACTAATGTAAGTTGAAATAATTGTTTACTAATACATTTTATATTTTAAAATTTAAATTTTATTAACAGAAATAGTGGGTTGGCAGTTGGATTTTATGGCGAGCCCAGCTTTCCCTTGTGCCTGTAATAATTTAAATATTGTAGTTTCCTGATGATGATACGGCCTTTTTTGTCGTAGTAGAGAGAATCCAAGTGACAAGTCAAGGTACTTGGAGCGTTATAGCAGGAGGTCATTAGTATATTATAAAAATAAATTATTTACAGAATAACCCAAACATTATATACTATCATTATAATCCGAAAGCATCGGTAGCACCCTGCTGGCTCAAGCCGGTGGGGTGTTTTTACGTAAAGGGAGGAATATATATGTTTAGATGGATAATTTCCATACTGGCTACAGCCCTATTAGCAGGTTGCAATGTGCAGCAGCAGATAGAAAGTACACCCAGCAAAACAGCGACTGTTGTTTCACAAGCTACCCAAGTATCAGCAGAAACCGTAAAACTTGAGTTTCCCTCAGCAAAGTACCCGGAAACAGCGCAGCACATCAAGGATGCCATAGCAGCCGGACATTCCAATACATGCACCATTGATCGTGACGGAGCTGATCATAACCGTGAACTATCACTTAAAGGTGTACCCACACGCAAGGGCAAAGACCGAGATGAATGGCCTATGGCGATGTGTGCCGAAGGCGGAGATGGAGCGGACATTAGATACATATCACCAAAGGATAACCGTGGGGCTGGATCATGGGTAGGTCACAAGCTGGATGACTATCCGGACGGAACAAAGATTGAGTTTATCATTAAATAGTAATAATCCCCGCTAACCTAAAACCTGAACCGATCCCAAAGCACAGCCTCAAAAATTCAAGGAGGAAATTCGAATATATGAGTCATTCGTTTATAACAAAACTTCAGGAATATTTCCCTAATGCTCATGACTGGATGAATGAACCAGTTAAGTCTGAGGTTCTTGCGATGTTGGAAGCAGAGATCGGATATTCTTTGCCCGCTTCCTTTAAGCAATTCTACTCTGTACATAATGGTGAGAAAGGAACAGTAGGTATATTCCTCGGGTTACAGTGCTTATCGATTGAGGAAATGTTACGGCACTGGAGAGACAATCAGCAGTATGTTGAGCATGTAAGCAACGGCGTAATTTCTTTTGAAAAGGACACGATCAAGGAACAGTCTTATCATGCAAACTGGCTTCCAATCGCTTTTGACCACGGGGGCAATTATATCGGTATCGATTTTGCTCCAGATAAACTGGGTACATTAGGACAAATCATCAACTTTGGTCGAGATGAAGAGGAACTTTTTGTGATCAGTCGTAGTTTTGACGTTTTTTTAGACTTTGTCCTTATGCAATTTGAGAACGGGAATTGTACGGTTGAACCTGACGAAGAAGGGGATTTCTATATTGCATGGAGGAAGGAAGGACATTTCTTTAATGACCTTAAAGAAGTTATTCCTTTGATAACTTCTATAGAAGGTACGAAAGAGGAGTTTAATTTGTACTGGAACACCTTGACTGAAGAATGGAAGTCAGCTATTACTGAAAATGTGGGCAGACAACCCGACTCCTTCACTGATCTGGCCAAGATTAAATCATTAAATTTACTGAAATCGAATATAACAGATCTTTTCCCTCTAACTGGTTTTCGCCATCTAAGAAAGCTAGTAGCAAGTGGATTAAATATAACGGATTTCACTCCTCTTTCCCAATTGACGGAATTAACGGAGCTTTTTTTAGCCAAAACGCCGTTTTCAGATTTATCCACTTTATTACCCATACAGAATCTAAAACGTCTTTTTATCGGAAAGACAAATGTACAAGATATTCACTTGCTACCGCACCTTGCTAATTTACAGGAGGTATCGCTGGCAAACCTAAAGATTGCAGACTTAGGTCCGTTGGTTGACTGTAAAAAGATAAAGATATTGGATTTATCTCACATTCGATCTGAGAATCTTGATCCTATCGGCCGTCTCTCACAATTGGTAGAACTGGATCTCTTATATGTGCCATTGAATGATTTACAATTTCTGAAGACTCTCATAAATCTTAAAGATCTACGGATAAGCAAAAGTGGCGATAGTGACTACAAAGTGTTTTGTGATTTAACTTCGATTGAATTTATAACAGCGGAGTTTGAAGTATTTCTACTAACAAAGGACATATTACAAAGAAAAATAAGCTATAGCATCAGTGGAGAAATGAGTGAAGAAGAGAGGCTCATTTATCACAATTATGTGATGCAAGGCTGAATGGGTAAGGGTAGTGATGATTCTTCACATTATGAAGTAGTGTTAATGTATTTTTATGTAGTCTATTTTAAAAAGGGTTTAGTATTACAGATTACCGGAAGTTTGGGGACTGGGAAAAGAAGATAGCCTCAACCTGGTTTGAAACTAATATAGAAAAGCGACTGTTGCCCAAGTGGCCGAAAGATATTCAGAATTTACTTGAAGAGGGTGGAAGGATGGATACTAAAAGAATTTTAACTTTCGAAGAATTTCAAGAAATCGAAAAGCTTGTCAATAAGGCCATTTACGCTCTTAATAAAGAAGCTGCTGACCCATTCATTAAACGGCTAGAATTTATGAGAGTAACATTAAACATAGGAGCTCCACAAAGTAATATTGTTGGTGAACTTGTCGCATATACAAAAGCAGCCTCGGGGCAAGTAAAGGACAAAGAGCATTGGATTCGTGCAGTTAATCAAAGTCTCTATAAGCTGAAAAGTAGCACCCTGTTGGATTAAGTCTAGCAGGGTATTTTTTTATTACAAGAATTGATACTATGACAAACGCTGATTCTTCACATGTTTCGCAAAAAAAGTTATTGACAACTAGTTTATTATTGGACAAAAATAGTAATTGATTATAAAATACTGGAATATTTATGCGAAGGGTGGCTATGGCATGGAACATACACCTACGATTCGAGCAGAATTAGATAGATACTTACAACAAAAAGGGTTGAGCTTAGCGCAATTCGGACAACTTTCAGGCATGAATAGGGGAATAATAAGTGCTATTGTGTCAGGGAATAAGTCTATGTCAGTTAACCAACTTGACCGAATCACTGAGGCTATGGGTTTGCCAGAAGGGGAGTTTTACGATCTATTTATAGAAAACTTCATTATCGACCACCCCCCGAATATGAGGCGAATCGAGCCGTTTTTGTTTCGGTGTGCGGAGTTGGATAGGTTGGATGCGATCCGTCGAGTGGTGGGAGCCATCATGGACAATCTACTGTATTCACCCAAGCTATTCGAAGTTGCAGAAGGATTGTTGGCGAAGGGACGACATGAGGCTGCATTGCTGCTCTATGAGGGGGTAGCTGAAGCAGAGAGATATCAACATTCTGAACGCTTGGCAGTCTGTCAATATCGTAAATTCACGATTCAAATCGGAGATGATCAAAGCGAGAATCTCAAGGCTGCTACACTATTTGAACCCTTCGTGGAACGCCTAGATGAAATAGACCAGCTTGACGCGTTGAAGGATTTAGCTAACGTGTATAGGTCTCTGCGGAAATGGGATAAGGTAAACGAAATGGCAAGACAGATGAGAGCTAAAGCGGAAATCCAGTATAGTTTAAAACACCAAGAAAAACGTGTGTCACGAGATATTGAAAAGAGAACAAGAGGTCCGCTATTTGGATATATTGCTTATGCTGACTTATTGTGTGCAGGTGTCTACGAAGCACAAGGCGATTACCACCAAGCTCTACAATATACATACGCCTATGCTAATTTAGATTGGGTTAAAGAGACAGACGAAGATACCCAACACTGGATTGGCTTGTTTAAGCACTGGGCAAAAGCTAATATTATTGTCAATAAGCTTTTATCCGGAGACATAATGGTGCTGCAAGAATATATTGAATACATCGATACAGCGGGGGATACAACTCAAGAAGATAAGGTCATCCAACTGCTGAATATTATGATAGCGGCTAACCGATATGACATTGATGTTAATCACATAATTAAACGCTTTGAAGCAGACATTGTATCATTATCGCAACACTCACCAAGTGATATGTATACTCAACAAGTGGTGCCAGATTATTTTGCATGGTGTGGTTACGAGTTGGCTCATTATTATTTACATAGAAATTCTTACGATGATGGCTTTAAACATTTGATGTATTCAATGGTAAGTTATCATACACTAAATAATGAGACTTATTTCATAAATTGTATGGGGCTATTTTTACATTTTCGAGAACATGCTACTCCTGAAACCAAAGCAAATTTTTTAAATCTTTTTGAAAAGGTGTGGATGAACAATGTTAAAAAAAATGGCACTGTTGATCGTCGCAGCTAGCTTTTTGTTAATTGTTACTGTACCTATTCACTCGCATGGTATAGAGCCTCAAGTACAACATGGAGGATTTTAAACGCCCCTGACCTTAATTGAATTAACCCTAAAAAGTTAGACACAGACAGACTTAGGCTGCTACAGAGGACTGAATGCGGTATTCTACCGGCGACAGTCCTCTGAGCTTTTGTTTGGGTCTTCGATAGTTGTAGTAGTGAATATATTGATG
Organism: Paenibacillus sp. EKM211P; assembly: GCF_011066175.1. NCBI lineage: Bacteria > Bacillati > Bacillota > Bacilli > Caryophanales > Paenibacillaceae > Paenibacillus > Paenibacillus sp. EKM211P. The sequence continues at coordinate 120,962 of NZ_JAAMNS010000010.1, read as the reverse complement.
TAGTTCTTGAATGATATGTTCAATGGATTGGAATTCTTGAATATACAGCAGTTCCGTCTTTAAGATTCCAAAGAATTCTCTACCACGGAGTTATCCAGGCAGTTTCCTCGGCGTGACATACTTTGTGTGACTCCTTTCTCAGAGAGCATAGAGAGAGTCGGTCTTCTGAAAAATGGTATAGCTGATGATTTCACGGTTATATAGATCCATAATTGGAAACAGATATATCTTTTGTCCATACAAGTGGAATTCCGTCACATCAGTAACCCATTTCTCATTAGGCACCATCGCATTAAAATCTCTCTTCAAGACATTTGGAGCTATTTTTCCTTCGGCTCCTTTGTATGCACGGAATTTCTTCCTACGAACCATACAATGAAGCCCTAACTCCTTCATTAAGCGCTGAACTGTCTTATGATTGATTGGAGTCATTTTGCGAATTTCCCTATATCGTGTGCTTGATGTTATGTATAGTTTTGAAACAAACGAGTGCGACTATAATATTGACGCTAGCCCCACTACTCAAAGCTCGGTAGATCATAATATAACCTATAAAGTATTTTTGAAACCTGATGATTAAACAGACATTGAATATATTTCTACAAACTCCGAGCGGTTCTGTAAGAACAAAATTGATTCGAGAGATACCAATGGATTTGACATTATTTTTCTTTTGTTGTACATTAATAGTGTTAATTATTCCCTGCTTTTAAGAATTGTATTGCCTATGTAGGGGCAAGGATAATCCATGTTTAAGCCACAATGTGGCTTTTTTTATTTTCCATGAGATGTTCACAAAATTAGGATTTCTTTTAGTTTGATTGAATTGTTATTTAGTCTTTATTTAATATGGATTATATATATTTGATTGTAAGTATAGGTTTAAGCCATAGACACATCAAACTCTCAAAAGTAATTAATACTACTTGTAATAACAATTTTGTATTTGAAAGTTGTGACAACAAGCTAATACCTTTCAAGAAGAATGATACCAGAAATATGGAGTCTAAAAATAGGGGGTAAACTTGTTGTCACTGTACAACAGATATGAGTATTGGAGAAGCGCTAAGGGAAAGATGTTCTCGAAAAAACAAAGCGCAAGGATTGATAGCCCCTATCTTGCGGAGGACGGACGGACTTTTCCGTCTAATCGCTTAATGGGTTCTTGTACTAAAAAGGTGTAGTTGGGCCCAGTGTTCATATATAATTATTGTACGAAGAAATTATAGTCATATACTAATGTGAGGTCCATGCTATCAGCCCTGAGCGCTTTTCAAAAGAGATGTTAAGATGGATTCAACCTAATGAAGACGAGGGTAGAAGATTATTCTCGCCAGCAAAGAAGCAGTATAAGAGCCACTGATATTATAAACTGTACCCTATAGAGTAGACACTTTAAAAAAGTCTCTCCGTAGGGTACTTTTTATATATCGAGAAAAATGGGAAGTGAAAACTGGAATGAGTAAAAAGACATTTACAGAGAAAGAAATCGAACAGCTTTCTAACAATCTTTATGTTAAGTCAGTTACATCAAAAGGTATTACATATACGGACGAATTCAAGAAACTTTTTATTTCAGAAAATAAAAAAGGCAAGCTACCGAGGGCTATATTTGAGGAATGCGGATTTGATGTACATGTAATCGGACTCCAACGAGTACGATCCTCGGGAAAAAGATGGCGTGCGAGCTTCCGGGAAAACGGTGTCTTGGGTCTGCACGATACAAGGAGCCAATCATCTGGAAGACCCCTTAGAAGGGAACTGACACTGGAAGAAAAGAACGCCAGGCTTGAAGCGCAAAACGCCTTATTAAGAGCGGAGAACGAACTGTTAAAAAAGATCCGTATGGCGGAATGGGGGCTGAAAGACAAGTAGATTGGGCACCTTGCCAGAAATATATTTTGATCCATACCGTTATCCGGAAATACGACCTTCATCGAATGGTGAACCATTTATGCACAATGGCCGGGGTCTCCAAGAGTGGCTATTACAAGTACTGGTCTTCCGAATCAGCGGAAAAGCGGAAGCAACGAGAACAGGATGATGAACAGGTAAAAGAAACGATCCTGAAGGCCTTCCGTTTCAAAAGACGCAAGAAAGGGGCCCGTTCTATCAAGATGATATTAGAGGGCCAGTTTAAGGTTGTCTACAATTTGAAACGGATCCGGAGAATTATGAAGAAATACGGCATTGTGTGTCCTTTCCGGAAGGCAAATCCCTATAAAAGGATGATGAAGGCGACTCAGGAACATCGGGTTGTTCCTAACCTTTTGAATAGGGAATTTAAGCAGGACATCCCCGGCAAGGTGTTACTGACAGATATCACTTATTTATATTATGGTACAGGCAAGAAAGCTTATTTATCAACGATCAAGGACAGTTCAACCAATGAAATACTGGCTTATCATGTCTCAGAGAGAATCACTATGGACCTTGCGACGGACACTCTTCTAAAGCTGAAGAAAAATCGAAGATTTAAAAAAGCAAAGGGTGCCTTTATTCATTCGGATCAGGGAACACATTACACACATCCTGATTTTCAAAAGATGGTTAAGAAAATGGGGTTAAACCAGTCGATGTCTAGACGAGGAAACTGTTGGGATAACGCCCCCCAAGAATCCTTCTTTGGTCATTTTAAGGATGAGGCCTCCATCAAACCCTGTGCGACTATGGAAGAGCTAAGACGTGAAATTGATGACTATATGACTTATTACAACCATTACAGATACCAATGGAATTTAAAAAAGATGACCCCTGTTCAATACAGAGATCATCTTTTTCAAGCAGCCTAGCCCTTTTTAAAATGTCCTTTACAGAGGGTACAGTTTATAATGGCTGTGTTCTTTTTTTATATCCGATTCATTTATCATTCACAGGAAAGGCTCATGCCATGCCTTTGGTTAAAAGCACTACAATATTCTGGTTGTTCCTTGTATAGTGCTGCTGCTGGAGGACACTTAAGGCTTGAAGTTTACGGTAATTTCCTTTTGCCACTTTGTATCTCCGACTTGTACGGCAAGATTAGAAGATCCAAATTCGGTTTTGTTTTAGAAAAAATCATGTTAAACTTTTCTCATAAAATAAACAGACTTTCAGAGGTGAGTTGTAGTGCTGGAACGATCTATGGAGAATACAAGGGATTTAAACAACGGAAAGGGAGTGATTTAAAGAAGAAAAGGAGACGATGAAGATGAGCACTTATCAAACAGTTATTAGTGATGGATTTGAGCTGAAATATACTATAAGAGGTAACGGAAAGCCGATATTGGTGATCGGCAGTAGTGTATATTATCCTCGCATATTTTCAGACCATTTATATAAAAAGTTTCAGTTTATTTTCTTAGATCATAGAGGGTTTGCAAAACCGACTCGTGCTTTAAAACCAGAAGACTATACATTGGATAAAGTCATCAAAGACATAGAAACAGCAAGACAATGCCTTCATTTAGATCCATTTATCATATTAGGACATTCCGGGCATGCTTTTATGGCTTTGGAATATGCTAAACAATACCCAGACTATGTTGAAAAAGTGGTGCTATTAAATTCAGCGCCTACGAACAGCCAAGAAAGACAACGGCAAAGCTTGTCATACTTTTATGAAACGGCCAGTCCAGCCAGAAAAGAACGTTTTGAAAAAGATATTGTTTTATTAGAGGATGATATCAAAAGAGATCCCGACAGAAGATTTGTTCACATGTGTATACGTATGAGAGCCCAAAGTTTTTATGATTATACCTATGATGCAGCTCATATGTGGAATGATGTGCACACGAACATGCCTATCATTGATTATTTATGGGGAGAAGCCTTCGGAAAGATAGATTTGATACAGTCCTTGGGAGATGTCGATAAGCCCATGTTTATTGGTCTTGGAAGAACTGATTACTTAGTCGCGCCTGTTTCATTGTGGGATCGGGTCGATGATAGCTACACGAACGTAAAAAAGGTGGTTTTTGAGCATAGTGGCCATAATCCGATGTTTGAAGAACCTCATTATTTTGATCAAACATTAACCGAATGGATTAATGAAAATCACTAGGTTTTTAAAACAGTCGATTCCGGTACTGGAAACAGACCTGAAGATGATGGCAGGTTGACCCTAAAGATCTACGAATGGAGAACAAATAGTTTGAATTTTAAAAGGAGAATGTTTATCTTTAGGCTTGTCACTGAAGCATCGAGGACAGCTTGAGTTAGCATTCTCCTTTCATTTATAAATCGCTATGGTGGTAGTTTGGCACGAAGCATGTTACTTCGCACTGGCTCAAACTCATAGAAAATATTACTCCATTCTTTTTGTCATGACTTGACGGATCAATGAGGTTCTGTATAATAACCGAGAGATCATACTGTAATGATAGTTTATTTCCATTTGATATGGAGGTTGGAAGTCGTTTTGAAATACGAAATTATTTTGTTTGATGTTGATGATACGCTGTTTGATTTTAAAATGGCAGAGAGCCATGCGCTACATAATACGTTCACCCAATTTGGATTGCCGCAAGGGGCCACAGAGTACAAATCCAGCTATGATGAGATTAATAGTGTGTTGTGGCGAGAAGCAGAGGAAGGACTTATTACCTCGGCACAGTTGCGGGTGGAAAGATTTAAACGATTGTTTACTGTCCATAAGCTAGACTTCAATCCGGACGCCTTTAGTGCTGCTTATTTACGTTATTTGGGTGAAGGTGCTTTTTTGATGGACGGAGCGGTTGAACTATGTGACGTACTATCTGAGTATCGTTTGGCGATTATTACGAATGGAATCAAAGAGGTACAAACCTCCAGAATTCAGCTCTCTCCGCTGCGTGATGTGTTTGAGCAGGTGATCATTTCAGAAGAAGTGGGTTGCCAAAAGCCACAAGCTGGTATTTTCGATTACGCATTTGCCAAGCTAGCCATCTCAGATAAAAGTAAGGTCCTTATGGTCGGCGATTCTTTAACCTCTGATATTCAAGGAGGGAATAAGTACGGAATTGATACCTGCTGGTTCAACCCTGCCAGAAAAACAAATACGTCTGGTATTCAACCCACTTATGAAATAACAAGTTTAATGGAACTACTGAGTAGTGTACTTTCAATAGGGTCTGTACTGAATCGTACGTCGGCGGAAATCTAGATGAATGATGTAGAAATCAGAAGACCGAAAGTTAAAGATGCCGAAAAGTTAAATGAATTGTTTAGAATAGTGATTACAGACACATTTGCTAAAGAAGGTATTGGAAGCAAGCTGGAGGATATAGAGGATGAAATTGAGACTAAAAGAGCGTATTTGGAAAGTGACTTAGAAAGCCACGGTGAGCAACGATATTTTTTAATCGCTGTAGACGGGGATCGAATAATGGGTTCAATTGAATATGGCCCGGCAAGTGAACTTATAAGTAAATCTACCAATGATGCATTAAAAAATTTGTGCGAGGTAGGAACTGTATTTGTTCACCCTGACTACCAGAAGATTGGAGTAGGAAATTTATTATTGAAATCAATGTATCTGGCGTTGAAAGATAGAGGAGTAGAAGAATTTTGTTTAGATAGTGGGTATCGTATTGCACAAAAAATATGGGAAAAGAAGTTTGGAACTCCTGATTATTTATTAAAAGATTATTGGGGAAAAGGCTTTGATCATATGATATGGAGAATCAAAATCAAGGATGCTATTAAATGGTCACAAAGTTATTAAACAAGGCAGGTCGGAAAATCGACCTGCCTTGTTTTAATTTTTTATCGTCACCGGCTGAACTATGATTAACAGGAGATAGCTTTAAGGCGGAAGGTAGAGCTGGCAAAATCCCCAGTGAGATCCGAGACAACAAGTCCAATCTTCATTAGACGGTCACCTCCAAAAATTTCACCGTCGAACGCCACACGGAAGGGGGAGACGCCATCTTCAGGCAAGGTACCACCGACAGGTTCTGAAGTATTGCTGGTTGCCCCGGCTTCGATTATATACTTTTTAGCTGGGTCAAGTCCTTTTAGAGTTAGTCGCCGGATAGGACCATTTGGCTCAGCCAACACACGGAAGTAAGCGACAAAAGCTTCGGACTGGTCTTCGCTAACAAACATCCAGGCAGTATTGCCTCGGCCCTCAAACGGACTAAGAAGTCGATACATTTCTCCCTGCTGTACAAGGGAACGGATTTCTTTATACTGGGCAATTTGTCTGGCAGCAAGCTCTTTTTCTTCATTCGTAAATGCAGTAAGGTCAAGCTCGTAGCCAAAATTCCCGCTCATTGCCACGTCGCCACGTATGGCGAGGGAGGTGTTTCGTCCCACCTGGTGGTTCGGCACGTTCGATACGTGGGCCCCCATGGTACTGGCCGGATACACGATGCTGGTGCCGTACTGGATAGCCAATCTTTCAATAGCATCAGTGTCATCACTGGTCCATGTCTGCGGCATATAGTAGAGCATCCCGGGATCGAATCGTCCACCTCCACCAGAACAGCTTTCAAACAAGATGTCCGGGAAGCGTGAGGTCAGGCGTTCCAGCAGATCATAAAGTCCGAGCATATAACGGTGCGCAGTTTCTTTTTGACGTTCGCTAGTAGCGGTAGCCGAAGCAATCTCCGTCATATTACGATTCATGTCCCACTTGACATAAGTAATTGGGGCGATCGAGAATACGGAGCTCAGCGTCTCGTACAAGTAATCGCATACTTCCTTGCGGGAGAGATCCAGCACCAATTGGGATCGGCCTTCCGTCCGCCGCCGACCTTCCGCATGTAGGCACCAGTCGGGATGGGTGCGGTACAGTTCACTATCAGGTGATACCATTTCCGGCTCAACCCACAAGCCAAATTGTAATCCTTGTTCATTAACCCGTTTGGCTAGGTCGGTGAGACCTCCAGGTAGCTTGCGGCGGTCTTCGAACCAGTCCCCAAGCGAACTGTTGTCGTTGTCGCGCTTGCCAAACCAACCGTCATCAAGAACAAATAGCTCAATTCCAAGAGGTCCCGCTTCTTTGGCAATCGCCTCGATTTTATCGGCGTCGAAGTCAAAATATGTGGCTTCCCAATTGTTCACGAGAATCGGACGTTCCTTGTCGCGATAAGTTCCTCGGCACAGACGTGTGCGGTAGAGTCGGTGATAGGTGCGCGACATGCCCCCAAGACCTTCTTCGGAAAAGACCAGCACGGCTTCAGGGGTCTGAAATGACTGACCCGGTTCAAGCCGCCAGGAGAAGTCAAAAGGATTGATTCCGATACTTACACGGGTCTGATTAAACTGCTCTACTTCCGCCTGCGCAACGAAATTGCTGCTGTAGATTAGACTGAAGCCGTACACATCCCCACGATCTTCTGTTGCATCTGGACGAAGCAGGGCCAGAAAGGGATTCATTTGGTGACTGCTGGAGCCTCGCCGGCTTTCCAACCGAATGGCGCCGGGTCCAAGATCGCGGCGTTGGATATGTCTTTCCCGAACCCAGGCGCCAGATAGATAGAGAGCTTGATAATTGGAATCGGCGAAGTCGACAGAGGCGCTCATCGCCTGCTCAATATTCATGATAGCGCTTCCCTTATGTTCAAAAAGAGTAGACCTAGCAATAGCGCTGTGGTTCGCAAATACAGTATAGAGTAATGTAGCCTTAAGACCTGAGTGCTGGTCCTCAAGGAACAACAGGAGAGTTGTTGCTTCATCATCCGATTCGGTATAGACGGAAGGGAGGCCTTCAAGCTTTGGTTTGCCCGGTTCAACACGGTGGCCACTATATTTTAGCTCCGTAGTTCGAGTTCCATCCGCAAGCGCAACCTGATAAGCCGGTTGACGGAAGTCGCTTGTCCCATACTGTGGATATTCCTGTGGAAGCGCATCCAAAGAAAGCGCACGATTAGAAGAAACGGGAGTGGGGGAGAAGGAGCAGCGCTCTCTAAGCTCCAATATACTTGCGAGACTTTGGTCATGATGAAGTTGAGCTCCCCAATAGACATGTGCAGGATATCCTTCTACCAGCTGGATAATATAGCTGCAATCCTTGGACTGCAGGTGAAACAAACCAAGCGCTTCGTTAACATGAATGTTCATGATATTCACTCCTTAGGGGGTTATCATCTCGATTGACTCTCAAATATTGACTTTACTGTTGATGCATGAGCTTTCCCGTATGACAAGCTTAGTCCCGATCACGCTGTACGCAGGTGGTTCACGTCCCTCAAACCGTTCAGAGAGTAACTGCACGGCAGCTTTTCCCATTTGTTCGGGATAGGCACGTACAGTAGTTAGCGGAGGCTGCACGAAGGCCGCCATCTCAATGTCGTCGAAGCCGACAACAGCCATATCTTCGGGTACCTTGACTCCATGTCCATGAAGGGCGCGGAGGGCTCCAATGGCGAGCGGATCGCTGGCAGCGAAGCAGGCTGTCGGTCGTTCCTGCTCGGCTAGAAGCTCGTTCATCATTAGATATCCATCCGCTGTACTCCAGGCGCCTATGCGGACGAACTTCGGATTATACAAACCTCGTTCCCGCATGAATCGTTCAAAATAATGCGCCCTTCGCTCTCCATCGCTCTTCCCGCCAATAAATCCGATTTGTCGGTGGCCAAGCTCGAGCAGATGTCCAAGTGCCTGGTCAACCGCCTGCCGAAAATGGAGTCGTACGGAATCGTATTCCAGCTGCTCATGGTACTGGTCGACAAGGACAATGGTGTTCTTGTCCGGATACAGCTTGGACACCTCTTCAGGATCAACGCCGCCCACGACAATCAGACCATCCGCCTTCTGCAAGGTGTCGAGAGATGAACGGCCTCGCAGCGTCTGTCCCAATGTCAGGCCAAGCTCTTCACAGCGCAGTTCGATTCCACGGCGGATCGAGGCGTAATACGGATCGTCTCTTTCCTCCTCAATGGAACACCACAGCAGGAGGGAGACCGTTTTCCCGGCACGTTCCGTGTTCCTCTTTAACTGCCTCAGGCGGGAAGGCTTATACCCGAGCTGCTCAGCAATTAAAAAAATTCTGTTTTTGGTGTCTGGACTCACGGATAGTGACAGATCGTTATTTAAAACCCTTGAAACGGTTGCGGCAGACACTCCCGCTTCGCGGGCAATGTCTTTAATGGTTGCCAAAGAGCTCACACCTTTTTAGTTAATAATTTTACTAAAAATCGACTTTATCCTAACACATACTTTTGGCACTTTCAAGATGGATTGTTGAATTTTTTTAACATTATTTTAGTTCTACTACTGTTCAGACTAGTTGTGTTAACATGATGAATATTCTCTGATGACGGAGGGGTCTTATTTGAATATTCTGTCCCTAGCTCGTAAGTGGTTTGGTCGCCTTCGCTTTAAAAGCAAGGTTATAGCGGTATTTCTCCCGCTGATCATTATTTCTCTGCTCATTCTTGGACTTGTGTCCAACCAACTTTTCAGTCGTTCATTGATAGAGCAAACGACCAGCAACGTAGTTGACGAATCTCAGCTTATCCTGTCCCGGACCGACTACATATTCAGTAGTGTGGAAACGGCGGCCAACATTATGGTCACGAATATTAACCGGATGTATGATTCATACGGTGCTAGACCTGATACTGCCATAGATCGTGTTCAATTTGGTAACCTGATGCAAAGCCGTCTATCTATTGATTTATCAATCTTTCGCGAAGTGGATGCGGCGGTATTTATTGATAATGAAGGGACAATTTTTGCTTCTTATACCGAAAGTGGGGATGATAGTAAAGTCTATAGCATGCTCAAGCGGGTAAGGGAATCCGAAAGTTATGGACAAGCACTCTGGTTTGATATGGAGAAGAGAGATTTCCTAACACCGGATCCCAACTCTCCGGTTTTGACGCTGGGAAAGATGGTCATTAATATAGACACCGGCGAACCCTATGGAACGCTTTTTCTGTTAGTGAAGGAAGAAGGTTTGTCTGATTATTTTCGTTCCAGCGATCCCGATGCGCCCAAATCTTATTATTTTTTAGATAACGAGATGCGTGTGGCTGTGGCAGAAGACAATGGGATGCTGATGAAGCCAGTGAGTTCACAGTTAGCGGAGGCCATCCAAGGCTGTGGATCTGATGTGTCCCCAAAAACATGTTCATTTGAGGATGGTGGCAATCTCGTAACGGTCAATGATTATAACCGAATGGGCTGGAAGCTGGTCAATATTGTTTCTCTTAGCCTGCTTACAGCTGATGTCCGGCAAAATGTAAGGCTTTCACTCTTAATCGGCGTATTTTGTCTTGCTTTTTCCTGGCTCGGTGCTAGCTTCCTGTCCAAAATGGTCGTTAGTCCTCTCGAACAGCTGACTAGAGCCATGCGAAAAGTAGTAGCCGGCGATTTACAATCGGTTGCGATAGTTCGAACAGAAGATGAAATCGGTACCATTGCTGAAGCTTTTAACTTTATGATAAGACGGATTCGGGAATTGCTGGATGAAGTGAGGCAGGAGCAAAACCGCAAGCGTGAATATGAACTCGCACTGATGACGGCTCAAATAAAACCGCATTTTCTGTACAACACTTTAGATACCATTTATGCACTGAATGAGTTGGATCGTAATGATGAGGCTAGAGATACTACGAAGGCGCTGGCAGATTTTTATCGAATGGTGCTAAATAAAGGACGGGAACTCATTATTTTAGAAAAAGAAGCTCAGATTACTGATGATTACCTGACTATTCTGCAAATCCGTTATCCCGATGTGTTCCGCTATGAAGTGGATATCCCTCCAGAGCTTGCGGGTACACCGATCCCGAAACTCTCGCTCCAGCCACTTGTCGAGAATTCGATTTACCATGGTCTTAAGAAGAAAGGAACCAAAGGTTTTATCCGTATTTTCGCTTTTACACAGAACGATAGGGTGATCGTCCGGGTGGAGGACAACGGTGTGGGAATGGACGAAATTCAAGTTCAGAACATTATGTCCAGACATTTACCGAAAGAAGGAATACGATCAATCGGTACCTATAGCGTTCAGCAACGGCTGAGCCTGTATTTTGGCGAGGAGTATGGGATATCCGTGCAGAGTGTTCTCGGAGAGGGAACCATTGTTGACCTGTCGCTACCAACGCAGCCAAAGGGGAGTGTACACCAAGATGTATAAAGTGATGATTGTTGATGATGAGCCGCTGTTTCGAGACTTTCTGCGAATTAAGATAGACTGGGAAAGTCACGGCTTTCGGGTTTGCTGTGAAGCAAGGAACGGGCAGGAAGCACTTCAGGAAGCCGAGCGGCATCAGCCGCACCTTGCCCTCGTTGATATCAATATGCCCTTTATTGACGGAATTGAATTAGCCGAGAGGTTGAAAGTCAAGTTCGAACGAATCGTAATTGTATTCATATCCGGGCATAACGAGTTTGAATATCTACAGAAGGCCGTTCGAACTGGAGTGCAGGATTATTTGCTGAAACCGTTCAATGCAGAAGAAATGCTCTCAATGTTGGAGCGTATTAAAGCGAAATTACCAGTGCTTCCACAGGAGAGTGAAAGTGCAGAGTTAAGGGGACAGGACGGCGAAGTGTTGCATAGCAGAGCAGGTATGCCTGATTTGGGTCATCTACGCGATGCGGTTGTGCTTGACCTCCGAATGAAAGACAGTGAAACGCTAGAGGAAGTCCGCAAGGCAATCCGTCAGCTTAGTAAATATAAATGGGGAGATGAATACGCAGATGCGATGCTTATGGGAATCGTATCTTTAGCCCTTTCCTTTGCCAGTGAACGTGGCATTCCTTATGACCAGCTATGGGAAAACGGAGGAGACAAGTCTCCTTACGAACGGCTGCGAGAGTTAGATTCCTGGGAGGCTGCTGAAGGTTGGATGCTCGCCCTATACCGCAAGCTGATCCTGCTGATGGAGAATATGCGTCCTACGAAGGCTTCCAATTTATTCGCGGCGGCGATCAACTATATTGAGGAACATTATGCAGACGCAGAGTTGTCTGCTGAGCAGGTGTCGTGCGGAGTATTCGTCGATCCCAGCTACCTGCGCCGCGTATTTCGCAAGGAGTCTGGCTTTTCCATAGTGGATCACATTACACACATCCGAATGAAGAAGGCTAAGGAGCTTCTGCTGAAAGGCAATCGGAAGCTGTCAGAAATCGCTGAAAGTGTCGGTTACAGTGACCCCAATTATTTCAGCAAATGTTTCAAGAAACGTTTTGGTATGACACCCACTGAATATGAGCAACTCAAAAAGAGATAGTATCTGCCTTGTGAGGCAGAACACATCAATTTAAGCCTGGCGGTTTTCCTATATGGAGGACCGCTGCTCTATTTGTCCCGTTTTTTACTGATAATACCCGTTTTATTCCTTAAAGAAGAATAGAGGCAGCGGTATACTGTAGTCAAGCAAATGAAAGCGCAATCATCAAAGACTCTTCATGAGGGGGATAAAACAAATGAAAAAAAATCTTAAAATTTGGAGTGCAGCCTTGCTAGTACTCACCATGTCCGTTGGATTGGTTGCTTGTGGCGAAGACAACTCAGCCTCTTCCAATAACGGATCAGGGGACGGAACGATCAAATTGAAGGTGTATGCACAGCATTTCGATGACGATACCATTAAGCCGTTCGATTATGCGGTGGCAGAGCTCAAAAAGAAGATGCCAAACGTAGAAATTGAACTGGATCCTGCCGTGCAGGACGGAGGCCAGAAGCTTAAAACATATGCGGCAACGGGCAACATGCCGGATGTCTATTTAGCGGATTGGTCTGTCCTGCAAACTTTTGCAAAATCGAAAAATGTCGAGGTTCTTGACAACTATGACACAACAGCCGAATTCAAGAAGAGTCTTAACCCGGGAGTTGAATCGCGTTTGGTAGCTCCTGACAATCATGTGTATGCTTACCCTGAAACTGGTATTGAATTCCAAATGATTTATTACAACAAGTCCATTTTTGAGAAGGTAGGAATCAAAACACCGCTTAAGACGATTGATCAGATGGCCGATGCAGCGAAAAAGTTAAAAGCTGCTGGTTATGTACCGATGTCGATCTTTGCAAAGGAAAAATGGATTACGACCGCTTTTTATAACGGACTGGTTACAAGAGAGCAGCCGCGTGGATTTGGAGCACTTGAGGAGAAGGGTGTAAAAGCATTGCCAGAAGCATTCGTAACAGCAGCACAGCAAATGAAGCAACTGCAAAGAGCCGGATTGTTCGATGCCAACGCTACGAACACCAATTATGATCAGGCATCCTCCCTATTTTATCAGGGCAAAGCTGCCATGTTCGTGAATGGACAATGGGAAATTTACAGTTCCCAGGAAAAGCTGGGCGATCAAGTCGACTGGATGTACTGGCCTGCAAAGGATGAAGCAACCTACGAGAAGTCCAAATATTTTATTGACGGCTCAGGTTCTCCGCAAGGTTATGCAGTATCAGCGAATAGCAAAAATAAGGAAACAGCCGTAAAGGTAGCGGCATTCCTTGCCTCGAAGTCAGCAGAGTACAGATACACTCAACTTGGAAGTCCGATAGTTTCAGTGAAAGTAGATAAGCCAATGGCCTCCAATGTTCCAGCAATGATGCAGCGAGTTGTCAAAGAGTTGCTGCCTAATGCGCAGGAATATGCTCAACTTCTGAGCAATACAAAAATTCAGAACACCATTAATGACAATACTCAAAATATGATGGTAGACAACTTTTCTGAAAACGATTTTGTGAGCAATCTGAATAGCACATTGAATAAAGAAAACTGAGAATTCAGGGAATCGGCAACCCTTGGCGGCATAAGGCGCTGGGGGGTGCTGTTCCAAAGATAAGGGGTGGAAGCAAGACATGAATAAATATTTGGGGAACAAACCGGCGCTCGCACTGTTTCTCCTCCCTGCTTTGATACTGTATAGCGTGATTCTAATCTATCCTGTTTTGCAAACCGTTCTTCGCAGCTTTTATGATTGGGATGGTCTTAGTACGCTGACCTTTTCGGGATTGAATAATTACCGAGAATTATTCTCCGATCCTCTACTTGGGACTTCGCTTAAGAACGGATTGATCTTTGCGATTGTACTGGCAGTCTTTCAGATCGGACTGGGAACGATATTGGCACTAATCTGTGCGGACCCACGTACACGCGGGCGGAAAATACTGAAAACGGCTTATTTTATCCCAGTTGTCCTATCGGTAACCGTGGTGTGCCAGCTATGGATTGCAATCTACGATCCAACCAACGGATTAATCAACCGACTGTTTGAACTCTTGAACATCCCGTATCAGCAAAATTGGTTGAGCTCCCCAACAACATCCATTATTGCCATCGCCTTTGTTAATGCCTGGCAGTTTATGGGATACCAATTCTCGTTGTTATATGCGGGAGTTAAGTCAATACCCGAAGACTACTTTGAGGCGGCCACAATTGACGGTTGCAGCAAATGGAAAGCGCATCTGCATGTTACGCTTCCTTTAATGAGGGAAACATACAAATTTTGCTTCATTATCGCGATAACCTCTGGAATAGGGGCGTTTGTGCAGATGCTGATTATGACAAATGGTGGGCCCGGCACTACAAACTACACAATGACATTCATGATTTATCGCTATGCTTTTATGGAGAGCAACTATGGTTATGCGTGTGCTGTATCCGTGCTGCTTGTATTAATCTCGTTATTGGCAACTGTAGTTATCAATAAGCTGTTCGACCGCGGACAAACCGCCTGATGAGGCGTGTATTGAAAAGGAGAACGAAATGAGTAAAACCGCTTTGAGCAAGTTCAGACATGCTGCCCTGCAGATACCACTGTGGTTGTATCTAATTGTTTCGGTCTACCCGTTGTTTTGGATGGTATCCTACTCGTTAAAGAACAACGATGAGATCTTCGTCTCTAACCCATTTGGACTGCCAACGCATTTTCGATACGAAAATTATATTAATGCCTGGACACAATTTAATATTCCCCGTTACTTTCTGAACAGTCTGGTCGTATCAACGATTTCGACTCTGTTTATCCTTTTACTAGCTCTGATGTTTGCCTTCGCAGTGGCTCGTATGAGGTGGAGATTTCGTTCTACTGTCCGGACTTATATGACCATAGGAATGTTTATGCCACTTCAGGTTATCATGATACCGCTGGCGATTCTGGTTCGCGATTTTAATCTAACGAATACGTATGGAGCTCTTATTCTTCCTTATATCGCAATTGGCCTTCCTTTCTCGTCCATGATTTTCTATGGGTTCCTTACAGGAATCCCTAAGGAGATAGAAGAGGCAGCATGCATGGATGGAGCTAATATTTATAGACTGTTCCTGAAAATCATTGTACCCCTTGCATTACCTGCAATTGCAACTGTAGCCATTTTTCAATTTTTGAACAACTGGAATGAGTTCACTTTGGCCTATATTCTCATTTCTGATGAAAATATGAAGACATTGCCGCTAGGCTTGCTTTTCTTCCAAGGTTCTTATAGTACAGATTGGGGAGCCATGGGGGCTGTTATGACTATTGCCTCCTTACCGATGGTACTCGTGTATCTGTTCTTGAGTGAACAAGTGGAGCGGGCGATGACGGTAGGTTCCGCTGTAAAAGGATAAAAATAGACTTGCAAGCAAACTGCCTGGGTTAAGGATCAGAAAAAGATCCTCTAACCCAGGCAGTTTGTTCGATACAGACATCAAACAATAAAATCGATATTTTCCACTATAATAGATAATAATATCCCCTTTTTTTGGGTGGTTTTTCTTTATAATGAAGGCGCACCCATAACAATTAAAGGAGCTGATATGTTTTGACTCGTAACAAACGCTTAAGAAAATGGTCCACGATCCTGTTAACGGTGCCTATGCTCACGATGTTCGCCTCAAGTGCAATGGCCGAGCAGGATATGAACGGGCATAAGCCTCCGAATTCTGCTGGAAGCGGCGTGTTTTACGAAATTTATATCAATTCTTTTTATGATTCGAACGGGGACGGACATGGTGATTTAAAAGGTATTACGCAAAAGCTTGATTACTTAAACGACGGCAATCCCCGTTCGGGTAAGGATTTGCAGGTCAGCGGCCTCTGGCTCATGCCACTGAATCCGTCTCCAAGCTACCATAAATATGATGTAACTGACTACTATCAAGTGGACCCGCAGTACGGGAATCTGAATGATTTCCGCACCTTGACGAAAGAAGCAAAAAGAAAAGGTGTCAAGGTGATCATTGACCTTGTTATCAATCATTCAAGTAGCGAGCACCCTTGGTTCAAGGAGGCTAGTGCCAACCCGCAAAGCAAATACCATGACTATTACGTATGGGCTGATGAGAATACAAACCTGGATGAAAAGGGATCATGGGGCCAGCAGGTATGGCATAAGAATCCGAATGGCGAAGGGTATTTTTACGGTACCTTCTGGTCCGGGATGCCGGATCTGAATTTTGATAATCCCGAAGTCCGCAAGGAAATGATCAAAGTCGGTAAGTATTGGCTACAGCAAGGTGCAGACGGCTTCCGGCTTGATGCGGCGATGCATATTTTTAAAGGGCAAACGAAGGACGGTGCCGATAAAAACATTGCGTGGTGGAATGAATTCCGTTCCGAGATGGAAAAGATAAATCCAAACGTATATCTGGCAGGAGAGGTATGGGATAAACCGGAGACAATAGCTCCTTATTACGAATCGCTCCACTCTCTGTTTAATTTTGACCTGGGCGGAACGATATTGAACTCTGTGAAAAACGGTCGAGATCAAGGTATTGCTACATTCTCCGAGAAAACGCTGAAGCTGTACAAATCATACAATAAGGCGGCACTCGATGCTCCATTTTTAAGCAATCATGACCAAACCCGAGTTATGAGCGAGCTGGGCGGGGATGTACGAAAAGCCAAGCTGGCTGCATCCATTCTTTTGACGTTGCCGGGTCAGCCGTTTCTCTATTATGGGGAAGAGATCGGCATGAAGGGAGAGAAGCCCGATGAGTATCTTCGAGAGCCTATGCGCTGGTACAAGGGAGAAGGCCTCGGTCAAACAAAGTGGGAGGAACCCAAATACAACAAAGGCGAAGTATCGGTGGAAGCGCAGTTGCGGGACAATGATTCTCTGCTGGAAAGCTACCGCACGCTTATCCGTCTGAGGGAAGAACATGAGGCTCTTCGCAGCGACAGTCTAGAGCCGATCCAAGCAGGTTCTGCCAGCGTGACGGCATACAAACGTTCTTCAGGCAAAGAAACATTGTATGTATATCATAATCTGTCAGGAGAGCCGGTTACCATCCAGATGAAAGATCGAGATAAGGAAAAGCGGAAAGTGGTTTTCTCTACCTCAAAGGATGCTAAAGTAAGGAAAGAAACGGTGACGATTCCCGCTTACAGTTCTTTAATTACCCAAGAAGATAGAAAGAGCTGAGCTACGCAAACTTACAGCCACAATAAGCATGGATATTTATTGGTAAATACATGTGGGGGGTGTGAAGAACACCCCTCTTGTAAAACTGTAATATATACTCAAATATAAGCTCGTAAGGAGGATGCAACCTGATCTGTTCCACTCATCAAAAGCGTATAGTTGCTGTGATGAATTCGTTACCGGTAAAGCAAAAGTATTCTAAATACGAATTGCTGATTAATGATTTCAAATTAAAGTCTTCGGGAGACGTTGAAATGTTCTATTCCCCGCATAATGAATATATCAATTCTTCCGCGAAAGTAATGCTAGTTGGTATTACACCCGGTTGGCAGCAGATGGAAATTGCCTTTCGAACTGCCATAGTAACTTTGAAGGATCAACAGTCATATGAGGAAGCTTGTAAAAAAGCCAAATTTGCAGCAAGGATGGCCGGTTCCATGCGAGACAACTTAATAAATATGCTTCAAGAAATAGGATTGCATGATTTTTTGAAAGTGTCGCATGTACGTAAACTATTTGATTCAGATTGCTCGTTGTTACATACAACTTCCTTAATTCGTTTTCCAGTCTTCGTAAATAAAGAGAATTACAATGGACATCAACCTTCCATGATTAATCATGCTTTTTTGTATGGGTCAGTGCTTGAGTCTTTTCTTCCTGAATTAGAATGTTTGGATTATCCACTTATTATTCCATTAGGAAAGTCAGTCGAGACCGTTCTTCGTCGCTTGCTTGATGAACAGAAAATTCAAGAAAAGAAAATTCTGTGGGGGTTCCCTCACCCGTCTGGTGCTAATGGTCATCGAATAAAACAGTTTCAAAATTCAAAGAAGTCAATGCAGGAAATCTTGAGTGAGTATTTATCCAATACTGAATCCCCTAGATCTTAATATCCCCCTTTTTTTGGGGAAAGATTTCCTTTATAATGAAAGCGTATGCAATAACATCTTACGGATGACCTGCATGGCAGTAACCGATTTACAATTGAATTCGATCCGTGAGCAACCGTTTGATAGGTGGTGGCTCAATTTAGGAGTGGAAGGAAAATGAAAATGGACAATCGGAAATACAATGTAGTTATTATTGGTTATGGAGGTATGGGAAGCTACCATGTTCAATTAATTGAACCTATTGAGCAGCTTGCCATTGGCGGTGTATATGATATTGTCGATTATCGGATGGAATTGGCTGCAGCAGCCGGCTATAAAACCTATGCCAGTCTAGATGCCGTTCTCGGCGATCAGGACGTAGATATTGTATTAATAGCAACGCCTAATGACGTTCATAAAGAAATTGCGATCCAAGCATTGCAAGCTGGCAAACATGTTATTTGTGAAAAGCCCGTTACGATCACGAGCGCAGATTTCTTAGATATTGTCGAGGTGGCCAAGCAAGAAAATCGTCTGTTTACAGTACATCAGAATCGCAGATGGGATGAAGACTTCCGTATTGTCAAAGATATAATCAGTAAGAAGACTGTTGGCGATCTTTTCCATCTGGAATCGCGGGTTCAGGGAGCTAACGGCATTCCAGGCGATTGGCGGCAATTGAAGGCGTATGGTGGAGGAATGCTGCTGGATTGGGGAGTGCATCTGTTGGATCAGCTACTTCAGATTACGGACAGTCAAATCGAAAGCGTGACCGCTACCTTAAGTTATATTTTGGGGACAGAAGTGGATGACGGCTTTAGTAGCTTCATTGAGTTTAAGGACGGTCTTACAGCGGTCATTGAAGTAGGTACAACGAATTACGTAAAGTTGCCGCGTTGGTATGTTAAAGGAACCGAAGGAACCGCAGTGATCAAGGATTGGGATCTGAGCGGAGAGATTGTCACTCGGAATCCAGATGTCGCTCACGTGGAACCCAAACCGATTCAAGCAGGTCAAGGGTTGACGAAAACGATGGCACCTCCGTCTGAGGAATCCACCCTTAAGTTCCCGATTGAGAAAATACCTGCTGCTGCAGAAAGCTTTTACGAAAATTTTGTCTCCACCATTGAAGGAAAAGCCGAGCTTGCGATCAAAAGCGAAGAAGTGCACCGTGTACTGGTGCTGATTGAGACGATTTTTGAGGCGGCAGCGAACAAAAGCGTGATTCGAAGAGATATTTAACGAATTGTAAACAAATCTAACCCCCATTGTCCTCATATTGAGGATAATGGGGGTTATTGTTTTAACTTTCAATCTGTTCTGAATATGGCTAGAAGCGATTTAATCTATTTTTAAACTTCAACAGCTTCAGGTCTTTTCACTTGAAGGGGAGGAGGCACCAGCCATCCTTTTTCTTTAGTCATTTGAAGAATCTTAACTCCTAAAGCTGTTTTGGTAGCATGATATTTTGCAAACAAGGCCCCTATATCCTCTCTAATGGATTGCCCCATCACTTGACTACAAGCCACCAGTCCCAATGAGGTATCAGACGCAATTTTAGCAGCAATCTCCGGGTCAGTAAAGCGCGCACCAACAGGAATATCTTCAAGTTTCACTGGAGGTCTTTCTGGTAAGACTGGCGCTGGAGCAATCCCATTATCAGTAAGGAGTGTATCACACTCTTTAATTTCAAGTTTCGCTTGATCAATGAGTGCATCCAATATTTTTTTCAAATCCTTATCTCCTGCATGATTCAGGAATGCTTGGTAGAAAGACAGAGCTCCTTTTGCGGCCAATGAAAATTGCCAAACACCGGAAATTTCACCATAGTGCATTGGTTCATCTTTTGGATTTCCACTTAATATTCCCATCATAACCGCTCCTTTAATATTTTTTACACCGATCTTATAGTTCCAATTAATGATTAAAAGTATCCAAATAAATTTGTAAATACACAATGGAATAAGGAGCAGTTTTTTGGAGAAATTATATGCATCACACTTTCAGGGAGGATTCCTTTTTATGAAAAAACAAATAGTCACTGCTGTAGCTTCCATGTTCTTCTTTGCAGCTTTAGTCGTTCCTTCATCAGCACAAAGTGCAAATGTAGATGTGGCCAATGACACAGCTAATAATGCTTATCACAACAACAATTCAACCTACAACGCTAACAGTGTACGAGCAAACGCCGTAGATAATGACAACGATATGGATTGGGGATGGATTGGCTTACTTGGGTTACTGGGACTGGCTGGAATGCGCAAAAGAGTATCTGACCATAAATAATTAGTAAACTACAATGGGTTTCAAAACAAAAACACCTTCAGGAGAATGCTTCCATTTCTAAATATGGAGGCCGATTTTGAAAGGTGTTTTTGTGTTGACCACTTAAGTCACTGCTTCAGAAAGGATTTTTTATAACCTCTATCTGTTCTTAAGGGTTTTGACCATTTCCAGTAACCCTGATAGAATTAATTATTCCCTATAATGACTTCTATAATATGTGTTATTTATACTTTAGAATAGAACGGGTGAGTCGAAATGCATAACAACAATACTATCGAACTTTTAAATATTTGGCTGTCCCTTACTAAACTCCAATCGAACATAAACGATGAATTGGAACATGCACTTCAAGAAAACTATAGTTTATCCTTAAATGAATTTTTGGTTCTGTATTTCTTATCTCAAACCGAGGAAAAGAAATTAAGATTACAGCATTTACAAGAGATGGTTGGGTTAAGCCAAAGTGCATTATCTAGACTGGTA
The DNA here is from genome assembly GCF_011066175.1 of Paenibacillus sp. EKM211P. Taxonomy (NCBI): domain Bacteria; kingdom Bacillati; phylum Bacillota; class Bacilli; order Caryophanales; family Paenibacillaceae; genus Paenibacillus; species Paenibacillus sp. EKM211P. The sequence goes on along the minus strand of NZ_JAAMNS010000010.1, from coordinate 100,055 downwards.
GTCAGAATGGAAGCAAAAAGCTGCGGAGCTTTGCAAAGACATATATGTGAAGATGATCGTCGGGGAATCTATACAAGCATGACCGATTTTGGGGAAAAGAAGTTTGACAGAGCGCTCGAAACCTTCAACCAAATTTTGGAGTCGGCTCTTTCAAAAGATGAGTTGAAGCAAAAATTACAATCACTCATTGAAAAAATATAATTCTTTCATTTAAAATTAAAACTTAATACGAAATTTAATGTCTGAATAGAGTAAAATTTAACCCTAGGTCTAGAGAATACAATCTCTGGGCCTTTATTTACGTAAATGCATAGTTTAAACGGTAGTTGACAAATAAAAAATGCATGCTGTATTATATGCATGTGCATGCATATAATATGTTTACTATAAAACCTAGAAAGGGGTCTTTCTTAATGAAAGATTTATTTAGTCCTTATAAATTTAAAGACTTGGAATTAAAGAACCGGGTCGTCATGCCTCCAATGTGTCAATATTCTGTTGACAAGAAAGATGGTATAGCTACTGATTGGCATTTTATGCACTATGTAAGTCGTGCCATTGGTGGAACTGGATTCATTATAGTTGAAATGACTGATGTAGAACCAGATGGACGTATTTCTGACTTTGACCTGGGATTGTGGTCTGATGAGCAAATTCCTGCATTGAAAAGAATTGTAGATGCCTGCCATAGTTATGGAGCAAAAGTAGGTATTCAAATTGCTCATGCTGGACGTAAAGCAGAAGATGCTGAAGTGCCTGTTGCTCCGTCCGCTATTCCATTTGATGAGAAATCTACATTACCTAGAGCACTTTCAACACAAGAAGTTAAAGAAATGGTGGAGAAGTTCCGCGGCGCTGTAGCACGTGCTGTGAAGGCCGGATTTGATGCCATTGAAATACATGGAGCTCACGGATATTTAATCCATCAATTTCATTCGCCTCTTACCAACCAAAGAGATGATGAATACGGGAAAGATCTCCTGAAATTTGGTCGAGAAGTTATTCAGGCAGCCAAGGCAGAGATGCCGGAAGACATGCCGCTTATCATGCGCATTTCCGCTAAAGAATACGTAGAAGGCGGATACGATATTCAAGATAGCATTTCTTTTGCCAAAGAATATCAACAAGCAGGAGTAGATATTTTTGATATTTCTTCAGGCGGTGAAGGACCTATCGCTGCGTGGGGTAGACCAGGTAGTCACGCAGCATACCAGGTGCCGCTTGCTCGAGAAATCAGACAAGCACTTGAAGTTCCGGTCATTGCAGTCGGAAGACTCGATGATCCGATCCTGGCTAATGCTGTAGTAGGAAATGAGGACGCAGATCTTGTGGCTGTCGGGAGAGGAATGTTAAGAAATCCTTACTGGGCTCTTGAGGCCGCAACAAACTTGAAAAAAGAGACAACGATCCCGAAACAGTATACTACAGGTTTTTAGATACAAAACCTTCCTATTCTGCCAGGTGTTATGAATATAGGATACTTTAACATAGTAATTTAACATACACGTTGATACACCCTGGTGTTCTTAAAAATAAACTTGGAAGTAGAAATGACTCAAAAGCAACCGGTATGCCGGTTGCTTTTTTATTTATGGTGGTCAAACATTCAGTAAGCATATATTAACAAAATTCACTATACTGGAATGATCAGAGAGTGCAATTAGTAAGTAAAATGGAAGTAATAAAGGAGGTCTCTATGTATGAAGAAGTCTCATACTTCTGACCATATTAAAATTCCACCAGGATTTTGGACAGGTTTGTATCAATTAGGAATTTCCGCTCACGACGTAGCTTGTAAAGCAAGACTGCCGCTCACCATTATTCATGAGCCCGTAGTCACAAGCGTACAATATCTCGCGATCTGGCAGGCATATTCCGATCTCATTGGTGACACTGCAAAAGGAATCGTTAAGCTTGCAACTGTCTTTGAGACAGCGAAGTACCCACCGACCGTCTTAGCGACTTACCACGCTCGTGACTACCGCGACGCTCTAAACCGAATGGCTCGGTACAAACAACTATGTCCTCCCGAAACCTTACGTGTGACTGAGGAGGGGGAGCACTGTACCATAGAACTGGAATGGCTATATACCAAACAGCCCGGTCCACCGATGCTGACGGGTATTACACTTGCATGTCTTCTGGAGCTTGGGCGCCGAGGCACTGGTCAACCTTTGACGGCGCAGCTCGTAGAATTTTCGCAATCCATGGGAGATGTGCAGGCTCTTGAAGCTTATTTTGGGTGTAGTGTCCAGGTTGGTGCAAAATGTAATCGATTGACGTTATATCGAAGAGATTTGGACCGAACTTTTGTCTCATACAACCAAGAGTTGTTAGAGATTCTCACACCCGCTCTGGACCGGTCGCTGGATGAACAGTGCAGCCGCTCAATTACTGAGGCGGTCAAATGGATTATAAAACGTAGCCTCACCAGAGGACGCCCCGACATTCAGGCTGTGGCGAAGGAGCTCAGAATGAGCGATCGTACCTTGCAGCGCCGGCTTACTGACGACAATACGAGCTTTAAACAACTGTTAACACAAGCTAGACATGAGCAGGCACTAGAATACTTGGCAGATCCCTCGCTTGATATAAAAGAAGTGGCCTTTTTGATTGGATATGAAGACCAGAACTCATTTTACCGCGCTTTTCGTCTTTGGGAAGGGAATACTCCTTCAAATTGGCGCACTACACATTTAGATACCAACTCGATATCAAAAGAACCGCTAGGAAGATCGACTATCTATTAATAGTTTCCCAACTCCATTCATTCTACAGAGAGCTTGTAATTACTGACCTTATTCATCTGGCGTGTTAAACAAGAACTTTGGCGCAATATGCTAGTTACTGAGCATTGCTGCCCAAGGTAATATAATCAGATACCAGAGCTTAAGGTTGTTTTAAAATAAGCTAAGAATTCGCTTGCCAGCAAAGATAAACGAATGAGAGGGAGGAAAGTATTATGGATATGGGATTAAACAATAAAACAGCTTTAGTTACAGGGTCTACGAAAGGTATAGGTAAAGCAATAGCCATTGAGCTTGCCAAAGAAGGTGTGAATGTACTTATTAATGGACGGAATAATGAAGAGGTAGAACAAACTGTAAATGAAATAAAATCAAATTTTCCAACGACCTTTCCTCAAAATGCTACAGCCGATATTGTGGATCTGGAGCAGAGGGAGGTTTTGTTTGAAAAATACCCCAATATCGATATCTTAGTGAATAATATGGGGATTTATGAAATTATGCAATATGAAGACGTTGACGATGAAGTATGGGAAAAATATTTCCGTACTAATGTTCTTGCTGCAAACGGATTATCGAAATTTTATTTACCTAAAATGTTGAAAAACAATTATGGCCGTATTATTTTTATTGCGAGTGAAGAAGCAATCATGCCTTCAGGGCAAATGCCACAGTATTGTATGACCAAATCGATGCTGTTATCACTGTCAAAAAGCTTATCTAAATTAACAATAGGAGCAGAAGTTACAGTCAATACGATTATGCCAGGACCAACGCTTTCTGAAAATGTACACCAAATTATTGAGGGTATTTATGCCAATGAAGGTATGACTTTTTTAGAAAAAGAGAAACAATTTATGGCTGTAAATCTGCCTCAATCCGAAATACAACGATTTATTAGACCTATAGAAATAGGTAGAATAGCTACATTTGTATGTAGTCCTTATGCAGCCGCATTTAAGGGCTCTCCAATCCGTATAGATGGGGGAATGGTGCCAACTATTTTTTAATATTTTTACTGCGAACAGGGCTTCACTGCGTTTTACCGTAATGCATCAAGCATACCATCGAGCGCAAATGACTGTCCTGATGAGAGAAGCTAATTTACCTTTGCATAAAGGGATTTGAGAGCTGGATTAGGGCTGTGAACTGGAATTATTGTCACTTACCCATCGCTACCAAAAACAGCCGATCGCTCGGCTGTTTTTTAACTAAACTCCTTTCTCTTTCGTTGAAAAATTAACGTTAAATAAAGAGTAGAGGGGTTTATTTGAAGAAACGGTGAACCTATGACTCTCGCAATTGTCCTGACTCCCGGCGTCGTCGACTCATGAATACCAAAGTCAATGCAATTACCGTAAGGACAATCCCAAGCACTTGAAATCCCTCGAAGCTGAACTTACCTCCCATTACGATACCTATCAACAATGAAGAGAAAATGGTTCCCAGATATCTTGATGTATTAAACAATCCGGATGCTACACCGATTATTTCTTTTGGAGAACTTTGGAACAAGGCAGCTTGCATACCTACATTGTTCAGTCCGTTGCTAATACCGAATGCAGCCAAAGCCAAACACACGCTGATCACCGGAGAAGTTGGATTTAATGTTACAAGCCACACAGATCCCAATGTCATCAGGATTGCGGATACCAGTAATGCCGGTCTGGGTCCTGATTTATCAATCCATCGTCCTGCTATTGGAGAAGCAGCTAGCGAGCACAAGCCTAAGCTTAGCATGAGAATCCCTGTTTGGAACTCGCTTACATGCCTTACCACTTGCAAGTAGGACGGAAGCCCGAAAAAAAGCGAGTAATAGAGTACGTTAACGAACATGAATTCGACATTAACCCAAGTCAACGCAGGATATTTGGCGAACGTGCGTAAAGGAATAAAGGGTGACGTCGCTTTTAACTCATATCGTACGAATGCCCCCAGCGCAGCGAGGCCTATTAACCCGACAATGACGTTTTCTAACGAGATATGCCCAGATGATTTTGCCGAGAGTAATCCAACGAGCAAGGCAACCAGCCCTAATGTGAAGAGCAGGATTCCTCTTGCATCAATTAAATCAAACCATTTACGAAAGGACATGTTGCGTGCAACGGATGTTGGTGATTCGTCCTTAGGAATAGTCCTCCAAGCCAATAGAAAGCTGGCTACCACAAACGGAATATTGATGAAAAAGATGGCAGGCCAATTCCACCAATGAATCAAAACCCCGCCAATAAAGGGTCCAATTGCTGCCGCTCCTGATAGGAAAATGGACAAAACAGACAGCGCAGTCGCTTGTTTCTCTGTAATATGGATTCGAACAATGGCCATTCCAACCCCAACCATCATGCTTGTTCCGATGGATTGCACAATGCGGAACACGATGAGCGATCCAAAGTTTGGTGACAATGGGGCTAGTAATGATGCAATGAATGATACAACAAGACCTGTAAGAAATATCTTTCTACGACCGAATAAATCGCTGGCTTTGCCCATGACAGGTTGAGCGATGCTGCTTGCAATGTAGAAAGAAAAAATAATCCAGGAAACACCTGTAAAGTCAAGGCGAAATACCTTTTGCAGACTTGGAATCGCAACAGAAACCATCGAAGAATTTAATGGATTCAATAGTATCCCTAGACCAACTGAAATCATTAACCACCAGCTGCGAACACTCATTTCTGGTCCCCCTATAGCGAATTAATGTCATCGTACTCGAAATCGATTATTTATTCCAATGCATTTGATGTTATAATCTCATTGACTTGAGGGAATGAATGGAGGATGCGATTTGGAACTTCTTCAACTGCAATATTTTCTCGCTGTAGCTCGTTTGGAACATGTAACAGAAGCTGCACGAAGTCTGCACGTTACTCAATCGTCGCTCAGCAAAACGATTCAACGCTTGGAGGAAGATCTGGGGGTCCCTTTATTCGATCGAACAGGGAGAAAACTGCGATTGAATGAGTTCGGGAGCAAATTTCTTCACCGTGCAGAAAGGGCTTTGTTTGAATTAGAACAAGGGAAGCAGGAGCTTAGCGACTTATCCAGCCCAGAACACGGAACTCTCGAATTGGCAGTGACCACCGCAAGCACATTGCCAAATATCCTTCGAGAGTTCCGGAGAAAACGACCCTATATTCAATTTCATGTGCAAATGCTGACCACGCAGGAAATGGTTACACTTCTTCATAGAGGGGAGGTTGATTTTTGCTTATCCTCACCTCCTGTAGAAGGGAATGACATTGAATGTAAAATCGTATGTATCGACCCCATTCTTGTAGCTGTTCCAAAGGGGCATCGGCTTGCGGATCGAAATAGCGTATCCTTGACAGAGCTAAGGGAAGAATGGTTTGTCGGCGTAAAGAGAGGCTATGGTACTCGTGATTTAGTGGACTCTGTATGCATGTCGGAAGGATTTGTGCCTAAATATGTGTATGAGGGGGATGAACCTGCAAGGCTTAGTACTCTTGTGGAAGCCGAAATTGGCATAGCTTTCATACCGAGCACGGCACGAAATTCGCAGGAACATCTCAAATATCTCCAGGTAGAGAATCACGAATTGATACGGGAGATTGCTTTATTATGGAACAGGAATCGGTATATTTCGCGGGCTGCTCAGGAATTCCGCGAGATAGTTGTAAAATATTTTGCGACGATTTCCAAACAAACAACTTAATTCCATATATGTTTTTGATGATCTACCATTGAAAATAAATAAGTAGGAGATTGCGTTAATAAGATAGCGCAGAGGCTAAACATTGTTATCCAACGAGTGGAACTAACCGTTTTTGCTTTACCTCGTCATGAAATGATTATCGTCAAAAATAACAGGTGATATTTTTATTATTTTAGTGATAATATGGTTAGGTAATTGAAATTAAACAGATTTTTACTTTTATTTTGTGGAGGCGTTAGAATGAAGTACATAGTGGAAAGAAGGGCACAAATTAAAGGGGATAACGCATCACTGGCCCTATAAACTGCGTAATCCCTGACATTTTTAAGGGGTTTGCATAATGGAAAAATCGATTGAGAAACGTATTCCTAATTCTTTGATTTGGCTGTGCGTGCTTGCATTTTTCAGCGTATTGAATGAGACGGTGTTCAACGTATCGTTGCCCGACATTGCCGCTCAATTTGGAATTAAGCCATCCGCTGCAAATTATGTTAATACCAGCTTCATTCTTTCTTTTGCCGTAGGAACGGCCGTTTACGGAAAAATATCGGACATTTACGGCGTAAAAAAACTGATTTTCATCAGTATGATGATATACGGCGGGGGATCGCTAATTGGCTTGCTTTTTCATGCCTGGTTTCCGATTTTGCTTGTTGCACGATTTATCCAAGGAGCGGGTGCTTCTGCCGTCCCTGGGCTGATTATGGTCATCGTTACCAAAAGTATCGAAATGCAGCATCAAGGAAAAGCTTTTGGTATGATTGGATCGACCGTTGCCTTGGGAGAAGGTTTTGGTCCTATACTTGGAGGCTGGATCGCGGACTATGTACATTGGTCCTATCTGTTTTTCCTGCCCATGATGACGCTAGTCACACTACCGTTTTTCTTACGGACGCTCTCTGACGAACCTGTGAAAAAAGGTGGGCTTGATGTTCCGGGAGGCCTGCTCTTTGTTCTTGGAACGGTTTCGTTCACTTTATTTACGACACATTACGAGTGGTGGTATTTGAACATCAGTGTCATTCTTTTCATAGGATTTGTGCTGAGAATTCGAAGAGCTAAGGAACCTTTCATAGAACCAGCTTTATTCAAGAGGAGAAGATTTATTGTCGGCGTATTTGTAGGTGGAATACTTCTAGGAACCGTTGCAGGATTTATGTCTATGGTCCCTTATATGATGAGAGAAGTGCACCAGATGTCGACAAGCCTTATTGGAGGCGGTGTTCTGTTTCCAGGAACGATTAGCGTGATTCTTTTCGGGATCGTTGGCGGTTCTTTGGTCGATAGGCAGGGAGCTCGTTTTGTCATGGTTGCAGGGTTATTGCTTCTGGGGTCGGGTCTTTTAATCGTTTCACTTTTTGCCGATCGTAGCCCCTGGATCATCTCAGGAGCATTGGTTTTGATTTTTGGTGGACTATCCTTTGTCAAAACGGTCATCTCAACCATTGTGGCAGGCTCGCTAAGTGCTGACGAATCTGGCTCAGGTATGGGTTTTTTGAATTTTTCCTGCTTTTTGGCGGAAGGGATCGGTATCGCAGTTGTAGGCGGACTGCTTACACAGCTGAGGTTCAACTTTTCTATTTTCCCAATCGTTACTGACGTTGCAGCATATTTATACAGCAATTTAACGTTACTACTTCTAGCTGTAGTAATTACAGGCGGTGCCATTTTTATGATCGTGTTCAAGGGAGAAAAGGCTTCCTTGGATCATTAATAGGAAATAATAATTTTTATAGAGCTGACATTGATACATCATGATGTCAGCTTTTTTATACAAAAAACTAAACATTTTATAGTATAAGGTTAATTCTTTGCAGGTTAAATATGAAGAATTCGATGATAAAATACTATCTGTAAACGTTTACAATTAATAGATACGTGGCTGTTTTTGGCAATTAAACCCGTAGCAGAGCAGGGGAATGCAAACGGAAAATCTTTCAGTCCAAATCTTGGTGAAAACAAATACTATATGAATAGGAGATACTTTTATGCTTAAAGCAAAGCTAGTAAAAGGCACAATGGCTCTGATGCTTATCGGTACATTGTTCTCCGTACCGATGATGTCTGTCGCCAGTGCTGCTGATGCGAGTTGCGCGAACGGTTACGTAGGTTTGACGTTCGACGATGGCCCAAATACCAGTAACACGACAAAACTGCTTGCGGCTCTGAAGCAGGCCGGTTTGCGCGCAACGATGTTCAACATCGGGCAGAACGCGCAGAATAGTCCGTCTCTGGTACGGGACCAAGCGGACGCAGGCATGTGGATCGGTAACCACTCCTATACGCATCCGGATATGACTACGTTGAGTAGCTCGCAAATGTCGTCAGAAATCACACGGACGCAGCAGGCGATCCAGTCGATTACTGGAACTGCACCAAAGCTGTTCCGTCCGCCGTACGGTGCGACCAACTCGACCTTGAAATCCATCGAGAGCCAAAATGCTCTTACTGAAGTGCTGTGGAGCGTTGATTCCCAGGATTGGAACGGTGCCACTACGGCCCAAATCGTAGCGTCTGCGAACAGGTTGCAAAACGGCGACGTGCTCCTTATGCATGACCAGTACCAGACGACGCTCCAAGCGATCCCGCAGATTGCACAAAATCTCAAGAGCCGTAGCCTATGCTCTGGCATGATCTCGCCGACCACCGGTCGCGCGGTGGCGCCTGACAGCTCTACATCTCCTCCAAGCGCAGGTACAAAAGTGGAAGTCGAGAGTATGACCAAAGGCGGTCAGTACACCGGGAATATCAGTTTGCCGTTCAACGGAGTTGCTTTATATTCTAACAATGATTTGGTGAAGTACACGCAATATTTTGCGAGCGGCACCCATCATTTTTCACTCCGTGGTGCTTCAAGTAATTCCAACATGGCCAGAGTCGATCTAAAAATCGGTGGACAGGCAAAGGGGACCTTCTACTTCGGCGGGAGCAATCCCGCGGTCTATACTCTAACCAATGTCAGCCATGGAGCCGGAAATCAAGAGATTGAGCTCGTTCTAACAGCTGAAAACGGAACATGGGATGCATACATTGACTATTTGGAGATCAACTAGAAGCAAAGGAAGTTAAAAATGCACAAAGAAGAAAAGGGTAAACTTGTTGTCACTGTTATCAATGGACAAAAACATATACGCTTGGAAGTCGCCATATTGGCGACTTTTTTTGTTTATTCGATATTACTGAACGTTTCCTATGAGGCTGAGCATCGCGTATAATATATAGTAAATGGTTATGAACTGTGTGTGAATTCGTTTATTTTGGTTTGGGGTGAGTGTAGTGGCATCTATCCATGAGGTGGCCAAACAAGCAGGGGTATCAGTGGCAACGGTATCCAAAGTGATTAATAATTATTCAGATGTCAGCAGCAAAACGAGGAATAAGGTAAACAAGGCGATTGAATTGCTAAACTACCAGCCGAATGTGGTTGCCCGAAGCCTCGTGAAAAAGCGTTCCTGGACGGTCGGGATGTTCCTGCTGGATTTCTTCACGAATCCTTTTATTTCGGAGCTTCTTGATGGGTTAAGAAAGTCTCTTGAAGATAGCGGTTATGACCTGCTCTTTCTATCACCGAATCTTAGTAATCCCGATTATACCTTCACTAAGCATTGCATCAGCCGCAATGTAGATGGAGTTGTCATGTTTGGTGTCGATCGAACTAATCAAAATTTTTTGGATCTGCTTCAGGCTGAGATGCCGACGATGATGATTGATACCGATCTGCTGGGACCTAGAACCGGCTATGTAACAGCCGACAATCGCAGAGGTGCTTACTTAGGTGTTCAGCATTTGGTGGAACTTGGACATAAACGCATCGCCTTTATTTCCGGGGATTTGGGATGTCTGGTTGGTCAAACGAGATTTTCCGGGTATCAGGAAGGGCTGCGCTCGAACGATCTTCCTTACTATGCCAAATATGTTGAGGTAGAGGAATACAGCATTGAAGGTGGATATAAGGCGATGAAGCGCCTGCTACAGCTTCCGGAGGCACCGTCCGGCGTGATCTGCTCTTCAGACTATATGGCGACCGGTGCGATCGAAGCAATTCGCGAAATCGGAAAGCGAGTACCTGAGCACATTTCCGTCGTTGGGTTTGACAACACGTTTTATGCGGAGCTGACCATGCCTAAGCTTACGACGATCAATCAGAACATTACTCTAATGGGAATGAAAGCAGGAGAGCATCTCATCCGAATGATTGAGAATCCCGATTATTCACCGCCGACGGAGATTGTCCCGGCAGATCTGGTTGTACGAGACTCGACAGGACAGTATAAGGAATAGTTTTTTAAGAATTGACAAACACAAAAACAAATTGTATTTTAATTATGATGTAAGCGCTTAACATAAGTTTCCTTGAATTAAACATTCTTCTGCTCGTTCTTATTTCATTCCCGAGTTATGGACAAAAGGGAAAGCCTCATAGTGCGTCAGAGGGGAGGAAACTAGAAGAGATATGATTTTGAAAGAAGGTGATGACCTGGAAGACGTAGGGCGATATGTTGTAAACCCAATGCAAGCCTGGAATGTTAATGGTTGAATCTATGGGAGCAGGAGGTTTTACTAACATTTTCAGCTTAATTACCGAAAACGTTTTCGATAATAAAGCTTTAAGAACTTGATGCCGACTGATCAAATTTCATATTCTTCTTTGAAATCAATAAATTTATACTTTTTGTGAAAGATATAAAACTAGAAAATTGGTATTGAAATCTAAAACGTTTTCGCTAACAAGTCTGTACACTGTCACTGTTCTTGAACCCAGCCGATATGCTGATGAATATCGGGGCTACTTGCCGAAATTTTTCGCGTAACCATGCCATATTAAAGGGAGAAGAGAATTATGAAAATGTCGTTCAATTCATTCACTAAGTCGTTAACCATGATCCTACTGTTCAGCTTATTAACGCTGCTTTTTCAAGCGGTCATACCTGCAACGCCTGCTTCTGCAGCTGCCTGCGCAAACCCTGTAAGCTATTTCGGTGAAATGAAAGCAAGTGGAAACAAGATTAACGGCTCCAAAACGAATCGGCCGATGATGGTCAAAGGGGCGAGTTTCTTCTGGAGCAACTGGTCCGGTCCATTTTGGAACACCACCACGGTGAATCGGATGGTGGATGAATTTCAAGTAGAGATCGTAAGAGCGGCATATGGTGTGGACCCCAGCGGAAATCCATATAACACGGCCGATGAGTCCAAAGTTCGTGACGTGGTCAATGCGGCAATCGCAAAGGGGATCTATGTCATTATCGATTGGCACTCACATGACGCGCACAACAACGTCAACGCTGCCAAAAGTTTCTTCAGCCGGATGGCGCAGGAATACGGAAGCTATGATAACGTCATTTTTGAGATCTATAACGAACCTACCCAAGTCTCGTGGGGGACAATCAAAAGTTACGCTGAGCAAGTCATCCCGGCCATTCGTCAACATTCCGACAATCTGATTGTCGTTGGAACGCCGTTCTGGTCTCAGAGTGTAGATCAGGCAGCGAACGACCCCATTACATCCTCTGGTAATATCGCCTATACATTGCACTTTTACGCTGGATCTCATTTTCAGTCGCTCCGGGAAAAAGCCAACTACGCAATGAGCAAGGGTATCCCGCTGTTTGTTACCGAGATGGGCTTTGTTAACGCGGATGGCGACGGCGGCATTAATTACGATTCCACGAACCAATGGCTTGACTGGATGAACCAGAATAACCTGTCATGGGCCAACTGGGCGATTAATGACAAGACAGAAGGCGCCAGTATTTTCAATACGAACGGGAGTCTCACAGCAGGAGGTAACTATCTGAAAAGCATTTTAGCTGGGCACGCTCCATATGCCGAGTGGAGGCAGAATGCGGCTTGCGGTGGCAGTAGCGCACACACATTATATGACTTCGAGGGTAGTACGCAGGGTTGGACCGGTTCGAATATATCCGATGGTCCATGGAGCGTAAACGAGTGGTCATCCAAGGGCAGTAATTCTCTTAAAGCGGATATCATCATGTCTGCCAATTCCCAGCACTACCTGCTTCTCTCACAAAGCCGCAACCTAAGTGGTAAGACCACGCTAAGCGCGACCGTCAAACATGCATCTTGGGACTCCGCAGGTGACGGACTCCATGCCAAGATTTATGCCAAGACAGGATCAGGTTGGGCTTGGTATGCTGGCAAAGCCGTCAAGATTAATTCTTCTGGAGATACGACGCTGTCGTTCAACCTTACATCTATACCTAATCTTGACGATGTTAGGGAAATCGGCGTACAATTTCTTGCCTCGGAGAACAGCAACGGTAAGTCAGCCGTTTACGTTGACAACGTGACGCTGCAATAACACATTCCTAACAGATCTTCATGAAGTACCGTGTTTTGTAGTTGGGAAAAATAAGGCTACAGCTGCGAGGACATATAATCTAAAATTTTGAAAGGCAACTGGTAAGAGAAGAGTTCGTCACCCTCATCAAGCGAGGAATTGAGTAATTTTTTGATCTTATTTACGCGGTAAAGCAGCGTATTTTTGTGAATATTTAATTCACTGGATGTTTTGGCGGTATGTTGTCCGTTGTGCAAAAATGCCATTAACGTGTGGCTTATAAATAGAATCAATAAACCTCCTTTTAAATGCAACCTTATCTTAGTCCTCGGACTGGAGCAAGGTTGTTTTTCTTTGTTATAAAATAGGCATCCTTCGTTGTGTGACACAAAACGCCAGAAACGGCTGATGTTTTCATGAACTGCAGTCCAAGGTGCAAAGATTACTGTATTATGTTCCGAGTTGATTATTCCCTAACTAATCATTAACATTATGATATCGCGGATTAACGAGAGAAGACGGGGGTTATGATGAATAAAGCAAAAATTCTCATTATTGAAGATGATACACCAATAGCAGATTTATTATCATACGGACTTTCAATGGAGGGGTTTGAAACGCGAACTACGGCAAATGGAGCAGCGGGGATGGTTGAACTTCAACAATTTCAACCTAATCTTTTGCTACTTGACTGGATGCTGCCGGATCAAAGCGGATTAGATATTTGCAAACAAGTAACTGCAAGTTATAACATACCGATCTTGATGATTACCGCGAAATCGGATATCACCGATAAAATCCTTGGTCTTGAATTCGGCGCGGATGACTATATTACAAAGCCTTTTGATTTAAGGGAGGTTATTGCTCGGATTCGGACAATCCTCCGGAGAGTAGATCAAGCAAACAATGGAAAAAATACGGAGAGTAAAGTAATTCGGTTTAAACAAATCGAAATTATTGTCGAGGAACATCTTGTCAAACAAAATGGTATTCCAATTGACTTGACTCCGAAAGAGTTTGATTTACTTATGACTCTGATAAATCACCGAGGCAAAACGTTCACACGCTCGGAACTGCTGGATATTGTATGGGGATATGATTTTGTCGGCGATACTCGGACTGTTGATACACACATACAAAGGCTTCGCAAGAAATTGGATGCAAGCGATCTGATTACTACCGTGTTTGGTATTGGATACAAATTCGAAAAATAGGTGAAAAGCAAACCAAGAATTAGCCCTTACATTGACACGAACTTATTGGTAAACGACATGTGAAGACTGGCTTCGGTCGGATATCAGAGCACCATCGGGAAAGCGAGCAAATTCCTCTAGTGAAACTATTCAAGGGTATTTATGCTGGCAGAATAAATCCAAAGTCGAATGCAGCGCCTTTTCAAGCAAGCCAAGAGCACATTACTCGCTCTTGGCTTCTTTTTTAGGAGCTGTCCTGTTATCTAATAACATTATGACATGTACTACTATCACAGTGACATTCCAATACATAAGAATTGTTAGATATACTTGAGCTGCCTAAGGTTAAGTCCTCAACCTTATGACATGTCTTGAGGGAGGCATGAAATGAAAAATAAGAAACGGGTACGTGGGAGGTCAGCATTTCGCTAGGAATGAGAAAGGATGAAATCAGGTGACTTATATCGCACAAGAAAATCGATACGAACAAATGAAATATCGGCGGATTGGACGGAGCGGCGTCAGGCTGCCGGCCATTTCGCTCGGCTTGTGGCAAAATTTTGGAGGGGACAAACCGTTTGAGAATAGTCGTGCAATGATATTACGCGCCTTCGATCTTGGTGTCTCGCACTTTGATTTGGCAAACAATTACGGACCGCCTCCCGGATCGGCCGAAGAGACCTTTGGACACGTTTTAAAAAAAGACCTTGCACCTTATCGGGATGAGCTGTTTATTTCAACTAAAGCTGGCTACTATATGTGGCCTGGTCCGTACGGTGAGTGGGGTTCGAGAAAAAACCTGCTTGCAAGCCTGGACCGCAGCCTTCAACGAATGGGACTCGACTATGTCGATGTCTTTTACCATCATCGTCCCGATGGTGATACCCCATTAGAGGAATCGATGGGAGCGCTTGCTCATGCTGTAAAATCAGGCAAAGCACTGTATGTCGGTTTATCCAATTACGGACCGGAGGAAACGAAGCAAGCAGCTATGATCCTTAAGAACCTTGGTACACCGCTGCTCGTCCACCAGCCTATGTATTCAATGCTGAACCGGTGGATTGAGAACGGATTGCAGGACGTACTGACTGAAGTGGGAGCCGGCACAGTGGCTTTCTGCCCGCTTGGTCGCGGACAGTTGACGGGAAAATACATCGATAAGCTGGAAACTGAGTTTAAAACAGGCCAGCGCACACTGAAACCGGAGGCCGTATCTCAGGAGCGGATCAACAAATTCCGTGCGCTAGAGACGATCGCGAAGCGCCGCGGTCAGACGCTACCGCAAATGGCGTTGACATGGGCGCTACGCGAAGGCGGCGTCGATTCGGTGCTAATCGGTGCAAGCCGTGTAGGTCAAATTGAGGAAAACGTGCTAGCAGTACATGCGGATCCGCTATCAGCAGCGGATCTTCAAGAGATCGACCAGGTTATGCATAATATCGGGGATGTCCCCTGGTAATGTCAGAGCAACAATACGATTCATTAAACGAACAAATCAGTCAAGGCTTGAAAGACCCATTAAGCTGTCTCTTTTAAGCCTTGCGCGAAAGTGTGATGGAGAAAGTCCCTTCACTTTTTTAAACATTTTGGAGAACAGCAGCGGGTCGCTATAGCCAACAGAATAGGAGACTTCCGTGATGGACAGCTGCGAATTGTCCAGCAGATCGCTTGCTTTGTCCATCCGGAGGTTCAACAAGTATTGCTGAGGGGAAACATTAAGAATTTCCTTGAAAAGAACGGACAGATAGATACGATCAATGCCAACTATGTGTGCGACCTCGGAAATGGAAACTTTTTGGTTATAGTTCATTCGAATAAACTCGACCGCTTTACGGATGTAGGCGTCTTTGGGCCGTACCTCGGGCAGTAGTTGACTCGTAGCAACCAACATTTCGATCCAATCGGCAAGTAACCTGAACAAAATGCTCTGTCTTCGCAGTTCACTGGTGCTGTGGTTCACGTCGCAGGCGGAAAATTCCTCCAAATAAGAATCAAACCAAAACAACGGGGAGTACCTGAATACGGGATGAAGGGGAGAAATGTGCGCCTGCTCGAATAGAGGTATAACCCCGTTACCCGAAAAGGCTATCCAAGAATAAATCCAAGGATCAGTTTGGTCTGCCTCCATGTAACAAAGAATGTTATCGTATACGATAAATCCTTCGCCTTGCTGAAGATGAAAGGTCTTACCGTCAATCTGGTAAACGCCTCTACCCGCATGGATAAACATGATTTTGTATTGTCCTTTGATGCCGGGTCCCCATGAATAGCTGGGTTCACAAACTTGTTTGCCGTGATAACAGTAACAAATATCCATCTGGTTGCGTTCCTCCTAAAATAGTACATCATGATATATAAGATCCTGAAAGTCACTTGCGATATGTCAATATACAGAGAAGAACAATTTATAACTACAAAATACATATGATATCACCCTCACAGGAAACTAGACCCATTTCTCCGCATGTCTTTTAATGAGCTTGATCATTTCCTTCATAGCAGGTGAGAGCCATTTATCTTTGTGATATGCCAAATATGTTGATATTGCAGGACAGTCTGGTCCAACCTCTTCACCCTGAAGCTTGTTATGTTCTAGTTCCTCTTTAACGGAGAAAAAAGGAACCATGGAGATGCCTAAACCGCTCTTAACACATTAGCTCCCCAGCCTTCTTTCTCCAAGGCGACAAGGAAATCAATCTCACCGGTCTGAACAGCATGAGAGACATCTTGATAATCCAAAGATTTCAGAGAAAGATTGACTTTGGGATACATTTGTCTATATTCAACAAGCAAGGATGGAATACGGCAGATCATTAATGACTCTGAGATTCCTAATGTCAAGTTGCCGGTAGGTTCATCATTGGTCGTTAGTGTCTGAGTGTAGAGTTCTATGATCTTAAGTGCATAAGGGAGAAACTGATGACCGTGATGGGTTAGAACCACCTTCTTACCTAAGCGATCAAAGATGGGCTTGCCGACCTCAGATTCCAATTCCTTAATATGTGTCGTGACAGAAGACTGAGCGTAACCCAAGTGTTCAGTTGCTTTTTTAAATCCTCCTGTTTCGACAATGGTTTTTAATGTGATCAAATAACGAAGTTCCATACGTCCACGTCTTTCGTTAATAACAGTTCAATTTTGTTGAATTAATCGTTCGATAACATCAATTTTACCGGTTAATAATGTACTTGTTCGATGATCATAAATCAAGTATTGAATGTGTTACGAATGAATCTAATGTTAGAGGTGGATGTGAATTGGGGTACTAAATAAATTGTTTAAGAGGGGGCTTTGGTCTAATCATAACAGAAGGAACATATACAGACGAATTGTATAGCCAGTGTTATTTTAATCAGCCTAGTTTAGTGAATGAGGAGCAAACCACATCTTGGAAAAAGTGGTGGATGCTGTTCATACAGCAGGCTCTTCTATTGTTGTGCAGCTTGAGCATGCAGGAGCCTTATCACAAGGAAATCGATTCAAGTCCCAAAATCTAGCTCCGTCAGAAGTGCTTCCAAAGGGTGAACCTCTAGCTTTTTATGGTGGTGCTGAATCGTTTTCTACTCCGATCGCTGCAACGAAAGAAGATATTGAGGAAGTCATCCGTGGATTTGTTGCTTCAGCCGTTCGTGCGAAGAGCGTAGGATTTGATGGCGTGGAGATCCATGGAGCAAATGGTTATTTGCTTGATTAGTTCCTTAGGGACTATACGAATCGTCGAACAGATGAATACGGTGGATCCATTGAAAACCGGATACGACTCTTGGTTGAAGTGGCTACTGCAATTCGCCAAGCCGTTGGTCCCGATTTTACAGTAGGCATTCGAATTTCCCAGGCTAAGGTTAATGATTATCAGCATAAATGGTCAGGAAAAGAGGATGAGGCCGAAGTTATTTTCATGCAATTAAGGCAAGCAGGGTTAGACTATAGGGAAAGGGGCACTTGCAAATCATGATTGGATAAAGAAGGTTAGAAATGGTGGTCCGTTATCTGAGCTGGATCAAAATAAAGTTTTAAGACCGGATGCAACCATTAAGGATTTCGAGATTAGTCAAAAGATAATCTTTGGGTAAACAACCATCTGGGGGCACGGTTATGATGCGGATGTGCTGGAATAAAATCGAAGGAACCATCGAAGGATGAAAAGTCCGGGCGGTGGTTCTTTTTTTCTTTTGTTACCTGTGCCATCATTGTAGATGGAGGGTGATGAACCATGTTCCAAGATTTTAAGCTTGTTGGTGACCGTCCGGTCGCGATACAAGTAAAAGAATATATTAAACGTTTAATTATAAAAGGGACGTTTCATAAGGATCAGAAGCTACCCTCCACACGAGAAATGAGCAGTGTGCTCAAGGTGAGTCGCAATACAGTTATTGCAGCCTATGAAGGTCTGGAGGACGATGGATTTACGTATACGATACCGAGTAGAGGCAGCTATGTGGCCGCTATGGTGGGCCGTTTGGCTGTGGATAACGGAGGGTCTGACGCCTCCTTCGCCTGGCAGATTGATTGGAAGACAAGAATGAGCAAGTACGCTGTATCGGCTGCAGAGCTTGATATGATGAAGCAGGGCATTCGCGCCCCAAGAGGAATCATCTCGTTTACAAGCATCGCACCGGATGAGCAGCTGTTTGATCTGGGAGATGTAAGGCGAGCCTTTATGGATCGGATGGCAATCGAAGGGCAGGTGCTGCTCAACTACGGCTATGCCAAGGGTTACAAACCACTGATCGATTACCTGATGAGATATATGGAGAATAAGGGCGTCGATATAAGCGGCAAGGATCTACTGATTACAAGCGGGTTTACAGAAGGCTTCGATATTGTGCTGTCGGCACTTCGCCCTTCAGCGCGCCGCGGTACAGTAATTTGTGAAAATCCGACCCATCACACAGCGATCAAAAATTTAAAGCTACAAGGCTTTGAGATTACCGGCATTCCAATGGAGCGGGATGGTATTAATGTGGAGCAGCTTGAAGCGGTATTGCAGAAGCAGACAAATAGCTTCGATCTCGCCTATTTGACTCCTTCCTATCACAATCCTACAGGCATTGTCATGTCGCCGGCAAAGCGCAGCGCTGTAATGAATTTAATGATGCGCTATCAGATTCCGGTGATTGAGGATGGTTTTAATGAGGAGCTGCGCTATTCAGGAGCGCATATTGCTCCATTAATAGCAACAGCAGGGCGAGGGAACGGAGTCATCTATATTGGCAGCTTCTCCAAGGTGCTGTTTCCTGGCTTGCGAGTAGGCTGGGTGCTTGGAGATCGAGCGCTGATTGACACTCTGGAAAGCATTAAGCGTGCGCGCACCATTCATACCTCAACAATCGACCAATCGATATTATATCAATATTTGCTCAATGGAAATTTTGAGAAATATGTAAAAAGAGCACGTATGGAATATAAGCGCAAATACGAGCTTACGAAGGCATGCTGTGATACCCATCTCTCTGAGGCGCAACTATCTGGCGATGGGGGCTTGCATGTGTTTCTTACCTTCCCGGCAGGTGTAAATACGCGCCAGTTGCTTGAAGCATGCATAGATCAAGGTGTTATATATACACCTGGAGACAAGTTTTTTATACATGAAGGTGAAGGGACGAATACTTTGCGGCTTGGCTTTTCCCGAGTAACGGATGAACAGATCGAGCGGGGTATTCAGATTATAGGCCAACAGGTGCGTAACTTTCATAAGGCATGTGGTCATAAGAACAATCCGTAACTGCACTATGATTTTTTAAGAAAATGGGGTGTCATGATGAAGATTGGCGTTATTATGGGGGGTACTTCCACTGAGCGTGAGGTTTCTCTGCAGACAGGTCAAGAGATGCTGAATCATTTGGATCGCAGCCGCTATGAGGTGGTTCCAATTGTGATCGATCAGCCAGCAGATTTAATCGAACAGGTTCAGCAAACAGACATCGATTTTGCGTTGTTGGCGCTGCATGGTCAATATGGCGAAGACGGCACGGTGCAGGGAGCGCTGGAAACACTGGGCATTCCCTATACAGGGAGCGGTGTTCTGGCAAGCAGCCTGTGTATGAATAAGCAGCTGTCCAAGATGCTGCTGAAGTCGGCAGGGGTGCATACGCCTGCAGGCCTCTGCTGGCAGGGAAGGGGCGATTATGATCAGCAAGCGGTAGAGCAGTTGGGCTACCCCGTTATTGTGAAGCCGAATATGGGAGGATCCAGCATCGGCATCCAGCTTGTGCATAATGAGATGGAGCTTCACTCGGCTATTCAGGAGGCTTGCGGTTTGGATCAGACGCTTTTAGTTGAGCCTTTTATTCAAGGGACGGAGCTTACCTGCTCAATTGTGGATGGCGAGGTATTACCAATCATCGGAATTCGCTCCGCTCATTCCGAATGGTTTGACTATAAAGCGAAATATGAGATCGGCGGCGCTGAGGAGAAGGTAATCCAGCTTCCTCCCGTTATTGAGCAGCGTGTGCGCGAGACGGCACTTGTCAGCTATCGGCTGCTGCAGTGCAAGGTGTATGCAAGGGTCGATATGATTTTGTGTCAGGATATACCTTATGTACTGGAGGTAAACACCTTACCCGGAATGACTGCTAACAGCCTGCTTCCGAAGAGTGCAGCTGCAGCAGGCATAACCTTTACGCAGCTGCTGGACCATATTATTACTAGCTCACTTTATGAGCGGAATCGGGAATGGGAGAAGGTTTAATATGTTTGATGGATTATACAGAAAATGGCGAAACTTTGTTATAATGGTTAGAACGGAACAGCGTTAAACTGATGTGGATTTGAAGAATGTGCAGCATTAATGCAATTTGATTTTGCTTCAAGATGGGGGAGGTGAAAATGGATATTTTTATCAGAGAACTGAAGGCTGAGGACGGTGAGTGTGGTACTAACATTGATGGTAGCTTTATCGTGGATTCTACCCTTGTCTTACAATTAACGGGACAGCAAATCGAATATACGGTGAAGGAGAGGCCTATTAGCAAAAAAAGCTACGATGATGATCAGCTTGAGGAAGATACAGTTGAGGATTATTCGAACTATATCAGCAATCCCGATCAAATCATATATTTAGCGCTCGTAAATAATCAAGTTGTAGGTCAAATTGTTCTGAAAAGAAATTGGAACAAATATGCATATGTGGAAGATATCAAAGTCGACAAGCAATTTAGAAGCCTCGGTATCGGTAAGAAACTAATCGAACAGGCTAAACGCTGGGCGAAAGATGGCGGAATGCCAGGGATCATGCTGGAGACACAAAGCAATAATGTTCGCGCATGTAAATTCTATGAAAGCTGCGGTTTTATGATCGGTGGATTCGACTCCTACATCTACAAAGGCCTAAATAGAGAAAGTGACGAGTTGGCGGTCTATTGGTATCTAATGTTTGCTTAGAACGACACACCTTTATTGAACAAAGGAGGACAAAAAGATGACTAAAAAGAGAATGGAATGGGAGGAAGGGAATTGGATCAATTCACCTCTATATGCCCGGAAAGAAGGAGATTTTCTTAAGGTTGCGCCTGAAAAGGGAAGAGACTTCTGGAAAAAGACTTTATATGGTTTTGAATTTGAGGATGGGTCCGCTCTATTATCGGATTGGAATCATAACACGGCGGTGGAAGTGTCGTTTCAACTCGCATCATTTACGGAGCTTTACGATCAGGCAGGTATTTTGTTATACCATGGCCCGGAGCAATGGATTAAAGCGGGGATAGAAATCAATGACGGCATTCCTCAGCTTTCCACAGTCGTAACCGCTGGATATTCTGACTGGTCGCTTGCGGCTGTGCCAGAGTGGGTCGGTGAAGAAGTCACCCTGCGCGCTTCCATCATCAAGGATGCTGTAATTATTCGCGCAAGGACGGAGCAGCACGGATGGCGAACGATACGTGTGGCGCGTTTTCCCTACACCACCGGAAATCAGGCCGGTCCTTATACCTGTTCGCCAACCCGAGAGGGTTTTGAGGTTACCTTTACTCGCTGGAACTTTACAGAGCGGGATCAAGACCTTCACAGTGATCCTCCAGTAGAACATCATTGAAAAACGACTGCACAGCAATATGAGATACTATAAACTAGCTTATATACACATAAAGTAATGATTAAGTGTAGGCGTCTCATAATAAAATATTTTTTAATGGACCCAAAAGGGAAGATGTGTATTTTGGTGTGGAAGCCGGGACTGATGAGGATGGCCAAAGCGGAAAGTTGCTACTTGACACAATAAAATACATACTATAAAAATTCCGATTACGTCATCCTAAGCTTAGTTTTTCCGTAACAGACATGAGGTTGAAAAATATTTGATGTAAAGCATACCCCATAGATTACACACAGGGTAGGTTAACATACTCAACTGTGTACTCTATGGGGCATATTTATATATGTCCTCATCCATTTTAAAGGTTATGCGGTTTAATATATTTATAGAGGAGATATGCCTTCCAGCATCTTACGGTCCTTCTCTTGGCAGGCAACTATTCCCCGAATGGCAAGCTCTCTTTAAGCGTCCACAGATCATCATAGCTGAAAATATTGTGATCTGCCTTGGACAAATCCTGCTGGCCCGAGCCTGGGTTGTGCAAACCGATGCAGCGCATACCCGCACTCTTGGCTGCATGAACACCGTTCCGCGAATCTTCAATAACAATACAATGGGCCGGTGCTATACCTAGCAGTTCGGCGGCATATAGGAAGATGTCCGGAGCCGGCTTACCCTGGGATACTTCTTCTCCGGTGATTCGAATATCAAAGTAACGGCCCAGTCCCGTTTTTTCCATAATGAGATCAATCAACGACCGTGGAGAGGAAGAGGCTACTGCAACCGGAATTCCTTTTTCCCGTAGCCAGTCCAGCCACCGTTCCAGTCCGTTGATCGCCACCAGGCCCTCGTGTGCTGTTATGGTCTGCATCACATTTTTTCGGTGATAGGCAAGCGCCTCTTCCAATGTATGAGTGAGTTGATGCCTGTCCAGCACTTGACGCCACATGGATTCGAGTGTCACTCCGACATAGGTATGGTGCTCTTCTTCCGTCATGGGTGCACCGAAATGGGCAAAGGAGCTGCGTTCAACTTCAAAATAAATCGGTTCGCTGTCTACCAACACCCCGTCCATGTCGAAGATGACCGCTTTGACCGGAACGGACGCTGATGGGTCTCCTGTGCATTCATTATTCGTCTGTGTAACATGATGAATGCTCGTCATGTCCATTCTCCTCCTTGTTAGTAGCCAAATTTAGTTGCTGGAGCCATTCGATTGCAGCACAATCTTGATCGCCTGAGACGAAGGCTGAAGTGTCCGCTCGCTGATATTGCATCCAAGCGTCTTGAAGGCTTCATGGTAGTCGTCCAGCGGATACGAGTGGGTAATGATTTTTTTGGCGGGAATGATTTGCTGCTCAATCAGGTAATGTGCCGTGGAGAACGTGCCCAGAGAATCAATGGAGCCGATGATTTTAAGGCTACGGTCAACTACCTCTTTCGGATTAAACGAGCTTATCCCATCTCTCAGCCCCACCAGCATCAAATACCCGCCGCTCGCAAGCTGGCTTAGTACCTCAGTGCCGACCACTCCTGTGGTGTCCACAATCATGTCCACCTGATTTTTTAACGGAGCCAGCTTATGAATGGCCGATTCCAGTGTGGCGTGCGCGGACCACCGTTCGGGGGCAATAGAATCCGCTATGGCGAGCCGTTCCTCCGAGATGTCAACAAGGCAACCAGTTACGCCTTTCGAAGCAAGAGCATAGCTGTACAGAATCCCGATCGGACCCGCACCTATAATAACGGTTGTGAAGTTAGGCAGCAGGTTAATCTGGTTGATTCCGGTCAGCATACAGCTCAGCGGTTCGGTCAGCGTCGCTTCTTCGTAGCTGATATGGTCCTTCAGCTTGTACAAAAAACGGTCCTCAGTCACATAATAATCGGTGAACGTACCGTCGGCGCTGACTCCGGTCTCTGTTACGGATTTGTGTGTGCAATGATTCTGTCTTCCTGTCCGGCACATTTCGCATTGCCCGCAGTAGTATGTTGGATCAATTACCACCCGGTCTCCAGGCTGTAGTGAACTGACGGCTGATCCTACAGCGATCACATCCCCCGCTGATTCGTGGCCCAGGATCGTGGACGGCACGGCATGATATTTGCCACTAATGATGCCTAGATCCGTACCGCATACGCCTGTCGCCCGAACCCGGACGAGTACATCGTTATCTTTTTTAATCTCCGGGATAGGTCTTTCCTCAAGTGCGACATCCCAAGCTGATTTGTATACCAGTGCAAGCATGAATAATTCCTCCTTTGGCCTATTGGGCAGATCGTTAGTGAAGGGTAGCAAGAACGGTGTCAAGCCGTTTAACAATTTCGACAATCTCATCTTCTGTAGCCGTGAGGGAAGGTCTCACTTTGACCACGTTGCCATAACCGTAACGGGAACCTCTGAGGATTAATTGTTGTTCCTCAAATGCACGATCGATAATTCCATTGCTTTTCACTGCATCCGGGCCATCATCCTCGTCTACAATTTCCAGTCCCCACATCAGTCCGACGCCACGAGCCTCACCAATGCAATCATGCTTATCGGCCATCTCGGTCAGCAGGGATCCGAGCAGGTTTCCTTTGGACCGGACGGCTTCCAGAAAACCGGGTTCGCTTACAACCTCCAGCGTGGATTTGGCTGCCGTGACCGAGATCAGATTGCTGCCCGAGGTAAAGGAATGCTCGTGCTTCTCCAGGACATCGAGACGAGACTGCATCAAGACCGCCGCAACCGGGACACCAATCCCGCCCAGACCCTTGGCAAGAGTAATAATATCCGGTTGGATGTCAAACAGCTCACTTGCGAACATGTAGCCTGTCCGCCCAATCCCAGTCTGCACTTCGTCAGCAATCAGAATCATCCCATGCTCGTCGCATAACTGACGGAGACGCTTGAAATATCCTGCAGGCGGGATGATATTACCTCCGTTGCCCAGAATGGGTTCAATAATCATGCAGGCCACAGAGCCTGAGCTTGCATATTCAATGGCGTCCGATATGGCTTCAATACAGTGATGACCACACTTGTCTGGTGAAGAATTAAAGGGACAACGATAGCAGTAGGGGGCAGGCACATGCAGAGAATATGCCGCAGTTGAATTGGGAAAATTCTTGCGGCGAAAGGCATTACCGGAAATGCCTGTTGCGAACTGGGTCTGTCCATGATGTGACAGATGCAGGCTGATGATATCAGTTGCTCCGGTATATTTCTGGGCCAGTTTCACAGCACATTCATTCGCCGTGGAGCCGGTAATATCTCTCATCCACCCGGCATCGATGCCGTTCGGGGCATATTGGATTAGATGGTCTAGGACTTCTTCAACGTAAGGCTCGGTAAAGGATGAAGACATGTGGGCAAGATTGGCGACTTGCTCCTGTACTTTGGTGACGACATGAGGGTGATTATAACCGAGCGACAGATTGAAGGTGCCAGATACGCCATCCAAATACTCCTTACCTGAATCGTCAATCAAAGTAATGCCTTTTCCGTATCTGAAACGTTCTTTGGTCAAGGTATGCACGATATTTCCCCTCCATATCAGAATATACATTTCATTAAGTCATCCTTAAAAAGAGTAACGCCCAATCAGCATAACGAGGCTGAACTCACCTCCCCAAAATAAGAAAATCACCTTCCATGTCCTAATGGACAAAGAAGCCACAATTTGACTGTTCCTGCGATTTCACAGATATGAGAGATAACCGCAGCAACAGAATCTGCCCGAAAAGCAAAAACGCGATAGGCCTCACCTCCCCTAAGGACTAAAACAATATCATCCTTCCTTGCCCTGATGGACAAGGGAGTCAATTACTCGGCTGCCCCGATTATTCCACAGATGTGTGAGAATAAGTGCCAGCAGCAAAATCAAAGTAAATCCTCCTAAGATCCAGAGGCTAGCGGTCACTGGCCATTCGCTCATGCTCCAGCCTATTACGTATTGAAGCACTGAGCCGCCAATTCCGCCTGAAGCAATCAGAATACTGGTCGTCCGCTCCGTCATTCCAGGAATCAGTACGTTGGCGTAGACAAGTGCGATACAGAAGAGTCCAGACATGAATATCCCTGCACCAAAAATTAGAAGGTATGTAGCCCATTGGCTGGATATAAACACCATAGCGACTAAGAAACAGAAAGTTCCAATTGCACTCCATAGCAGATAAGGAATATATCCTGCTGATTCTGCAATCCTTCCTGAGAACATACGACCAATGATCATTGCAATCCAAAGCACGCTGACACCTAGCGAGGCAACAGATCCCTGAAGTTGTAGCGTTTCGGTCAGAATAGAAGGTAGGAAGTTCATGAGTCCAAGTTCAAGACCCATATAAACAAAGAAGAAAATAATGAAGATTCCTAGCAATACACGGTGCTGTCCTGAGTAACGGGCTTGTTCAACTGAACGCTCAGTAGTGCGGATGTCTGCTTGAGTGAGGTGAGTGGAGGCGGAAACAGGCATGGTAAGCCAAAATAGCAATAGGATAAAAGTGAGAAAGGAGATGGTGTAAAAGGTTAGATTCCAAATTCCAAACCAGATATACAGGCTAACGATCGCAGGCATAAGCAGTGCACCAAGTGCAAAATAGACATCCAGCTTGGACATCGCTACGGCTTTTTGCTCCTCCGTAAACTCAATGGTGAACGCTCCGATGGATGATTCAATAATGCCTGAGCCGAAGCCAATCCATATGGCCATTACAATGACCCAATTCCAAGAGGGAAGTAGGCCCAAGATAGTACATGAGACGACAATACTCCCCAAGGCAATAGCAAGCATGGACTTGCGGCCCATATGTAGAGCCATGAAGGGAGTGAGCAGAACACCGACAAGAAAGCCGAAAAACTGCAAGAACAGCAGTAATCCACCATCGCTGTACCCCCGTCCATAGTGAGGCAGAAAAGTCGGCAGTAATGCCCCAAGCACCACGCTGGTGACGCCGATTAATAGATAGAAAGCACAACTTAAAGCGAAAAGTCTCTTCAAGGCCTGTCCCTCCATAAGGTCATATTTTTTTATATGAGCATTGTTTTTACTAGAATATACCATTACTCTGGAAAAGTATATATATAATTCCACAGAAATTGTAAAAATAAATCGATAAACTCTTAATAATATGCATCCTGCTCCTTATCAACGTGATACACATCAGTTTTATCTTACAAGGGGACTATCAGGGTTATGGTATGAAAGATAGATTATTCGCCTGTACTTTCGTACAATTGACTTTGATTTAGAAGTTGATCCATACTTCAAATGAACGGTTGATTAAAAAACATTGGAGGGATCTTTCATGCGTTTGGGAGGAAAAGTTGCGGTCGTTACAGGCTCAGCATCAGGAATGGGGAAAGCGATTGCAGAATTATTTGCAAAAGAAGGGGCAAGTGTTGTTCTTTCAGACCTGAACATTGAAGGAGCAGAAGCGGTTGCAGCAGGAATTAAATCAGCTGGAGGAAACGCCATCGCAATAAAAACCAATGTTGCTGATTTGAATGATATACATGCTTTGATCGATACAGCTGTTAATGAATTCGGAACTCTCGACATTTTGGTTAACAATGCGGGCGTTATGGATAACATGGCGCCAGTAGGGGATGTGGACGACGAGACATGGGATTTGATATTCGATATTAATACAAAAAGCGTTATGCGTGCGATTCGCAAAGTAATCCCGATCTTCCTGGATAAAGGAAATGGAGTAATTATAAATATGGCATCTACGGGTGGCTTCAGTGGTGCGCATGCAGGCGCTGCCTATACCGCCTCAAAGCATGCGGTAGTCGGTATTACGAAAAACACGGGATTTATGTATGCTCAAAAAGGCATTCGATGCAATGCCATTGCGCCAGGTGCAACAGCTACCAACATTACTTCAACGATTCATAACTTGAATGAGTTTGGCGCATCTCGAACGAAGGTCACGCAAGGCGTAATTCCTCGTGTAGGGCAGGCTGAAGAAATCGCGAAAATAGCCCTTTTCTTGGCTTCAGACGAGTCGAGCTTTGTGAATGGGGCAGTTATTGCTGCTGATGCGGGTTGGACGGCAGGATTCTAATCAGAGTTGTGGCCCGGTTCTACTGTTGACAACAAGCTAACAAACATGAGAATTACAAATCCCCCTGACCAAAGTTTCGTGGCAGGGGGATTGTTTAATGTAAGTTCTAGTTCACATACTTCTCTATGGTGCTTCGGACTGCTCCGGGACCTGATAGCATTTCATGAAACATGGCTTCAATCTTGTCGCCCAGACCAATCTCATATAATCGGACGCCGAACAGTTTTTCATCCTCAAGGAGGTAGCGAATTTCGGAGGTCTGATCGCCTAGCTTCGTACTCTGCAAATACCCCTGCAATGTATCCAGTAACGGGTCCGGACTGAGTGAGAAGGGAGCACCTTGATCATCAACCCCCAGCAAATAACGACACCAAATCGCAATGGACAAGGGAATAGCAGTCAAGTTGGCAGGATCAAGCCCTACTGTGCTAACATAAGACTTTATGGTTTCCCCAAAACGGATGCTCATCTTTTGAGAGGTATCTGTTGCAATCCGTTGTGGTGCATCCGGAATATAGGGATTGGCGAAGCGTTCCTGCAATACCTCGTCAATGAATGCTTTCGGTTGGATAATTCCGGGATCAACCACAACAGGCAAGCCTTCCTTGTAGCCGATGGTTTCCACCAGACGACGCAAGGTGTGATCCTTCATTTCATCTGCAATGAGTTGATACCCGAGTAGACACCCAGAGAGGGCCAGCGCTGTATGTAGCGGATTGAGACAGGTAGTCACTTTCATCTTCTCCACTTTGTCCACCGTATCCCGATCCGTGAAGATGATGCCAGCTTCCTCTAGGGCAGGTCTCCCGTTTGTAAACTTGTCTTCAATGACCAAATACTCGCTAACCTCAGCATTGACGAAGGCGGCCGTATACGTATGCCTGGTGGTAACGATCATCTCCATGTCGGCCAACCCCAGCTCCCGAAGAGCAGACTGTACCTGTAAGGAAGGGCGGGGGGTGATTTTATCAATCATAGTCAGCGGGAAGGTTATTTTCTCCTCATTCTGCAGATAGTCTACAAATCCTTTCTCTACCAGGCTTCTGCGTGTCCACTCCTTGGCGATAGTAATCATACTATCCTTTAACAGATCGCCGTTATGGGAGCAATTATCCATGCTTACAAAGGTCATTGGAAGCTGTCCCTTCAGGTAACGCTGATAGACAAGCGAAGTAGCTATGCTCATCACATGCACCGGCTGTTCAGGACCATTCGCTAAATCCCTCTCTACAACAGCCAGATACTTACCGTCGGGCCCGGTGAGGCCGTATCCTTTTTCCGTGACAGTGAAGCTGGCCATTTGCAGAGTCGGATTTTCAAATACTTCAAGCAGACGGAGATAGTCATCCGGACGATTCTGCTCCGTTGCAAGGCTCTCAACGATGCTTGCGACCACACTTTTGTGAAATTTACCGTCTGCACTCATTAACACCAGTAAGGTTAGATTGTCGTAAGGCTTGTAGGCTTTGTCAATCATTTCAAAATCAAAGGTTTCGGCCGCAATTATACCTGTATCCGCTTTCAAACTATTCAGCAGTTGTTGCTGTGCATTGGCTACGAACCCCCGAAAAATATTGCCTGCTCCGAAATGCACCCATTGCGGTCTAACTCGGGTGTTATGGGCTACAAGTTCCAGATCATACTTCGGCAGTTCGATGCCTACTGCTTCCCAGGCCGCCTTATCTAAAAGACCTTTCCGGTCAAGCTGGAGCATCTATTTCACTCCTTTGCTTTGAGCGAGACTATCCCAGACACCCAGCAAGTACATAACTCCCAGTGCACGGTCATACAAACCGTATCCTGGCCGACAATTCTTTTCTTCTCCCCATAGATGTCTACCGTGATCTGGGCGCACATATCCCTGATAGCCTTTTTCGTGATAAGCTCTAACCACTTCCGGTATATCGACGCTTCCGTCTTTTCCACGGTGCGACACTTCAATAAAGTCGCCATTCTCAAACACCTTGACATTACGAATATGTGCAAAATGAATACGATCATGGAACTCCCGAATCATAGCTGGCAAATCATTCTCAGGGTTAGTCCCCAGTGAGCCTGTGCAGAAGGTTAGACCATTATATGGACTGTTCACTGCATCCAGGATGCGCCGGATGGTCTCACGACTTCGGACAATTCTCGGCAGCCCGAAGATGGGCCATGCCGGATCATCAGGATGAATGGCCATCTTGATGTCAACCTCCTCGCAAACCGGGATGATGCGCTCAAGAAAATACTTTAGGTTGTCAAACAGCTTGTCTTCGGTGACATCTGCGTAAGCAGCAAACAGTTCATCCAGTCTCGCCAACCGCTCCGGTTCCCAGCCTGGCATGGTGAACTTTCCGGCTCCCTCGAGAATCCGATTCACCATTTGACGGGGGTTATCGGTAATGGCAGCCTTTTCATAAAAGAGGGCGTTGGACCCGTCTGGCAGTTCCTTATAAAGCTCCGTTCTGGTCCAGTCAAAAATAGGCATAAAGTTATAACAAATCACCTTGACTCCCACTTTGGCCAATTTGCGAATGGTATCAATATAAATGTCAATATATTGATCGCGGGATGGCAGGCCGATTTTGATATCATCGTGGACATTTACACTCTCTACGACTGCCGTACTAAAGCCCTTGCTTGTAATCTGATCAGCTACCTCCTGAATTCGCTCCATTTCCCATATTTCACCGGCTATCTTTTCATGTAAAGACCAAACAATGCCCATAACTCCTGGAATTTGCCGGATATGATCCAGTGTAATATTGTCATTGCCTTCCCCATACCATCTCCAGGTCATGTTCATAACGATACCCTCCCTGATTGATTTTTTTAATCTTGTATACAAGATTGACTTGATCATAAAATGCAAAGTTTATCCTTGTCAATGACAATTTTTGAGGAGTCTATCACATCAAAATGCTTTATAATAAGACTAGATTTATAAAGTGAAGGCAGGAATGTTATGTTTACAAAGGAAGAAATCAAGCAGCTTTTGAAAAATGATATTTTGTCGTTGACCTTAAAGCCTGGGACTCTGCTCAGCGAGACGACCTTGTCAGAACGCTTCCAGTTGTCCAGAACTCCGCTGCGCGACGTGTTGAAACAGCTTGCGCTGGAGTCTTATATTGATATTTTTCCCAAGAAGGGGAACATTGTCTCTTATATTGATCTGGAGTCCGTAGAACAAATGAGCTACTTGAGAAGCGCAGTGGAAAAAGAGATTATGAAGGAGCTTTCTACGCAATTTGCATTAAGCGATATACAGAAGCTGAGCGAAATTTTGGACAGGCAGAGGGCTGTCATTGATGACGATCATGCTACGGATCAATTTCTCATTTTGGACGATCAGTTCCACCATACTATGTTCCGATTGGTGGGCCGAGAATTTCTTTGGCAGCTTATTCAGCAATCAAATGTTCACTATATCAGATATCGCAAGCTCCATATGCTGGAAGCAGGGAAGCTGATGGAAATCTGGCATGAGCACCAAACTATGCTTGAATATATGTTGAATCAGGATACAAGCAAAATGGATGATCTGGTTCACCATCATCTCCGAAAGGATATACATTCTCTCGAATTCCTCCGGCAGTTCGCTGACTATATCAAGAAATAATGCTGGTCTGTGTTATTCATTTTTTTGCTCGTGAGTCTAGTTGTTTGCCGTCAAGCGGTGGATGGAATTGAATGATTTTCATAGAGGTTCGATATCTTGTATACAAGACAAGTGTAATCCTGCTTGAATATATGCATAGGAGAATGTGATAAATTAAAGCATGACCAATTGAGCAATGCTTCCTTCGACTCATGACTTATGTAAACGGATTCAGTTGAAACCATAGTAGAGCGTTATTGACACACTAAGCCCCTTGCCACTTCGTAATTGTAAATAGAAGGGCAAGGGATGGAAAGTGAAGATTCTATACCCCCGAATAGGCCATAAAACCACCATCTATAGGAATGACTGCACCGGTCACAAAACCGGAAGCGGTTTCATCTGCCAGCCAAAGCAGCGTTCCGAGGAGGTCTTCAGGCTCACCGAAACGGCGCATAGGGGTGTGGGCAATAATCTTGGCCGAACGCTCGGTAAGCGAGCCGTCCTCGTTGGTGAGCAATTGTCGGTTCTGCTCTGTCAGGAAAAATCCGGGGGCAATGGCATTCACCCGAATGCCAGATTCGGCTAGATGTACGGCCAGCCACTGGGTGAAGTTGTTGATGGCGGCTTTGGCAGCGCTGTAAGCGGGAACCTTGGTCATTGGGCTGGGAGCGCTCATGGAGGATATGTTAAGGACCACAGCGCCAGGTCGTCCGATCATGCCTTTGGAAAAAACCTGTGTTGGGATTAAAGTCCCGATAAAATTTAAATCAAGCACATTGCGGAAGCCAGGTACACTGAGATCAAAAAAGGTAGTGATTCCAGACTGGTTCAGATCTTCAGGATGAAATGTCTCCAGACTCGTATTCGCACTGGGGTGGTTGCCGCCTGCTCCATTGATCAGAATATTGCACGGACCGAGCAGACGACGGACCGTCTCCTCAGCCTGCTTCACGCTTTCGACATCGGTCACATCGCAGGCAACCGCGATGGATTCTCCGCCGCTTTCACAAATTTCCTTTGCTATCAATTCGCCCTTATCAGCAGTACGGTTCAAAATGGCGACCTTGGCACCCTGGCGGGCAAGCTCCTTGGCCATGGAGCTGCACAACACGCCGGAACCGCCGGTTACCACAACTGTTTTTCCGGACAAAGCCGGATGCAGGGGAAGACTAGTCAATTTACATTCCTCTTTTCGTTGGAAGATAAGCCCGTATATGCTTATACGCGTCCTACAAGCTGTCATGAATTTTAGTCTAAAACGATAACAGATGATCTTATCTAGCTTTCTTTCTAAATTCGCTAGGTGTCATGAATATCGTTTGTTTAAAGATCTTACAAAAATACATGGACGAGTTGAAGCCACATTCGTTACCAATCTCGAGTATCGTTAACTTTGTATTGATCAGCAAGTTGCAAGCATGTTGAATCTTAATATTATTTAAATATTGAATAACCGTAAGTCCCGTGACTTCTTTAAAACGATGACACAAATAATATTTGGACATGTAAAACGACTTTGCAATATCTTCGATTTTAGTGATTTTGTTATAGTTTTGGTTGATGTACGACAGAATAGGTCCAAAGTTAGCATACTTGGAAGACTGCTGCTCCACGGTTTGGGAATCCTTATTATTATTTAATAGTGATAACAGTTCAGCTAAAAGTATAAAAATACGATCACTCTCACCCGAGACGTTTTCTTTCTCCAGGGATTTCAATAGCCTTTTCACTTTCGCAAACACTTCTTGGTTCAAAGAGATGATGATTTCTGTGTTAAAGCAGCCTAATAAAGATTTTATCGCCCGCTCCGTAAAATATAATCGCAAGAAACGCTCCGTGAAATAGACACATGTTCTGGCACAGCCTTGATTTTGGTAGCTTCTATGGAACAAATTTGGTTTGAACAGTGCAACATCATGCAGCTCAATGTCATAGATGGAGTCCTGGATCAAAATCTGATGGTACCCTTTTTCTAGAAAATAAAGTTCATATGCATCGTGATAATGAAAATTGGTCATGTTGTGGTCTGCATCATGGACGACATACTCGATTGAAAATAGGGGATGCATATGACTTACATCAGCAATCATCGCTCAACCTCCATCCTATAGCAATATAATATAACAAATCGATAATTCGGCAACATATTAAAAGATTATTGCTTGGTATTCAGGTATAGTTTAGCTACCAGATTTTCTTCCGAATGGACCACATGAGGAGGTTAGACACTTGAAATCACACCAAGGAACCCAGAATGAATTTGAACTGTTGAAAAGAAATCACACGGTGCCTGTTTTTGTTTCCGAAACGGAAAACAGCGCGGTGCATCTTGCCTTTTGCAATCTTATGCGAGATATTGATTGGGTTTGCGGTTGTAAGCTATTGCGAGCAAAAGAAATGGATCAAAGCAGCATCGTGATCGGCACGATCACAGACAATGAGCCGTTACTCGCTTATCTGCAAGAAAAAGGGGTATCGCTGAAAAAACTAGCGCTGGAGGATGGCTCATATCGGTGGGAAGCGTTTCTTCAGGAAGTCATTGACGGTGTCTTATATATCATAGGAACCGACAGGCGCGGTACCATCTTCGGAATCTATGACTTGTGCGAGGCAATGGGTGTGTCTCCGTGGTATTACTGGGCGGATGTACCGGTGAAAACCTACGATGTACTTTGTCTGCCTTTGGACTACTCCAAAGCAGATTGGCCAGCGGTTCAGTACCGGGGAATTTTCCTGAATGATGAGGAAGAGCTTGATGACTGGGCCAAGATTCATACGCAAGATGGCACCATCGGGCCTGCCGCGTATCAATCCATTTTCGAACTTTTACTTCGACTGAAGGCCAATTTCATCTGGCCTGCCATGCATGTGAATTATTTTAATGAGAATCCCGAAAATGGAGCACTCGCTGAAAAAATGGGGATTGTTGTAGGCACGTCGCATTGCGATATGTTGCTTCGCAGCAACCAGAATGAATGGGAGCCATGGCTTGCAGCCAAGGGTTATGACGACGCCTCATACGATTATTCCATCGAAGGCCGAAATCGCGAGATTCTACAGGAGTATTGGCGGGAAAGTGTCGAGAAGAATAAAAATTACGAAGTGTGTTATACGGTTGGCATGCGTGGAATCCATGATTCGGGATTTCATACGCAGGCCATTGAAGAGGACAATTCCATGACTAGGGAAGAACGGGCAGAAGCCAAGTGTTCTCTGCTAGGAAAGGTCATACAAGATCAAAAGCAAATTCTCAAGGACGTGATCGGCGAATCAAAAGAAAATGCTTCATTACAGACATTTATCCCGTACAAAGAAGTACTAGAGCTATATGACCGAGGTCTTGATATACCTGAATGTGTGACTCTTATTTGGGCAAACGATAACTTTGGGCATATGCGCCGATACCCGAATGAGAAGGAACGTCAACGCAGTGGAGGCAACGGTTTGTATTATCACAACTCTTACTGGGCAACTCCAGGAACGTCGATGAGCTATCTCTTTATCAATTCTATTCCATTGGCCCATACAGAGAATGAATTGAAAAAATCGTATGAATCCGGAATCCGAAAATTGTGGATTCTGAATGTTGGTGGGTTGAAGCCCCTTGAACAGGATATGGAATTTTTTTTGCGATCTGGCTGGGAAGCCGGCAAAGAGGAAGGAATGACCAAGAATGCATTCCAATTCGTCGAATCTTGGATAAACGCCAATTTTTCCGGCAACCACGGACCTGAAGCTGCGGAATTATATGAAACATTTGCACAGGTCACTAATGTACGAAAGATCGAACATATGCAATCCAATGTGTTTTCACAAACTGTATTAGGTGATGAAGCAGGGCGTAGATTAATGCGGCTGGAGGATATTTTTCGTCGAGGCAATGTCATAATGTACAGCCTTCCGGTCCAGGAGCGGGCTGCATTTTTCCAGATGTTTCTCATGAAAATTCACGCGTCATATTATACCAACCATGAGTTTTATTTTGCCGACAGAAGCACGCTTTCTTACGAGCGCGGAAACATGCAGGCTGCTGACCGATATGTGGAGCTTTCGATAAAAATGGCGGACTACAAACGAAGAATGCTTCATTTCTACAATGCAAAAATGAGTGAAGGCAAGTGGAATGGAATCCTCACACCGGAAAGCTTTCCACCACCGCCTACCGCCTTGTATCCTGCGCGAAAGCCCGCATTGAAAATTGCTCAGGGTGGCATGAGAATCGACCTTTGGAATGAAGAAACCACACTGCGCTTTTCCATCCATGGTCAAAAACAAAAATGGTTTGAGATTGGAAACCAGGGGAACGGGACTATTCCATTCACGATTGAGGTAATGGAAGGCGAAGATTGGATCATTCTTTCCGAAAGTGAAGGATTGATCCAAACGGAGAAAAGAATTCTTGTCTCGGTCATCGATTCGCATAAGCATGCTGGAAAGACTGGACAACTGACCGTCCGAAACCATAAAGATATGACTTCTGTTCCAATAAAGGTGCAAGTTGAGGAAGGTGTAAATGTTCCTGAAACGTTTTACGGACATATAGAGGCAGACGGATATGTGTCTATCCCAGCAGCCTCCTACGACCATAATGTTCCCGGTGCAGATTCGACCGATAAGTCTGGTTGGGTGGTCATACCGGGGATGGGAAGATATGAGGGAGCCGCGATGATGGCCTGGAACGGTGAACTACGACCCCTTGGAGGAGAGCTTAAGAATCATCCATATTTAGGATACGATATTTTTTTGAAAGAGGCTGGGCAGTTTACCTTAGAGATTCACCGTTTTCTTACTTTAAATTCGACAGGCAACATTCGTTTCGGTATCGGAGTTGATGATACAGCACCTATTCTGGTAGAATCAGAGACTCGTGACGAGTGGCTGGGCACCTGGCAGGAATCCGTTTTTAATAACGGTGAGAAGATAAGAGTGGAGCTGCCCTACCTAGCTTCCGGTATACATGTCTTAAGAATTTATATGGTAGATCCTTATGTCACGATTAACAAGTTAGTGATATATACGAATGAGCAAAAAACGTGCAATTTAGGACCGATTGCCAGTCAGCATTATCATAGGTTGGTTACCGATCACGGTCTGGAAAGTCCTACTGTGAATTGGAATGAAATCGAACAATTATGTAATCAATTTTACGAAACGGGAGAGCATGAAGTACCTCTCCCCGTCGTTCTTTATGCCACAAGAGATTTTTACGCTACCATCGATGAGATCTTCTTGAAATGTTTTGATGTTCCGCAGACCATGTTGGGGGACAAACGCTATGTGGACATCTGTGATGCTGACGGTACAAAGGATATTATAAAAGAATTTGGTGCGGGTATGTTTATCGAATCAAACGGGATCGTTGCGATCGAAGCCGAATATGCATTGGAAAACTCTAAAAATGCGTATCTCACGTCCAGTAAAGACGATAATGCTATTGATTGGAGCCACGTACAGGCCGAAACCAATGGAAGAACAGGTTTCGCCATGCATGTCTCTGAGCCTGGAAGGCAGTGGGAGAACCCGGAGATTGCTCCAGGGATGCATTACAAAATAAACATCACGAATTCAGGTGATTACCATATTTGGATTTTGGTTCGACATCATAACGGCCAATCCGATTCATGCTACTTATCGCTGGACGGCGTAGTAAGACCTTTATCCGAACAACTGGGCCAGGGCACACTGCATACGTATAACACCGCTCAAGTGTACTATTGGTGTTTACTGTCGGATTTGGAATTGCCCAGTGGTGTTCACCTGTTTTCGATCTTAGCTCGAAAGTCACAACTCAGAGTCGACCGGATATATATGACACAAGGGAGCGAATTACCGCCTGTGGATGCTCTCTGGACGGATTCGATAAGAAAACAGTCCTAAGCTAAAGCAGCGTCTCCATGCTGAAAGAGCGGAATCTAGATACATGTTGAGATTCCGCTCTTTTTTTGATAAATAGTAAAAGAAACAATTCATTCCTGAAGATTCTTTAGTATAAGTTTCAAGTGTTCTCTAGCTGATTGATTCAATGGTTGTAAGGGCAAAGGAAGACTGGGACTTGAGATTAAGCCACTTATTTCTGCTGCTGCTGAAACAACACGAAGGCTACCATACTGATGAAATAACGTCCAAATAGGTTCAAGTAGTGTCGAGAGTCGTTCTGCTTCGTCAGCAAAACCGTCCTGGGCCAATCGGGTTATTTTTAGACATGCCTTTGGAAACAAACCAGCGAGAACGGAGTACCATGCTTCACAACCTGCATTCAAGCCGGTGACTGCAAATGAATCTCCACTTACTCCTATAGTTACATGGGGAGGAATCGACTCTCGTAGTTTTTTGATGCGTGTCTTGGCTGCTTCGGGATCAGTAGGTACTCCGGGAATCTTAATAGAACCAACATGAGGTAACTCAGCAATTCGGCCGTGCAATTCGTCACTGAAATGAAAATGGGAGGTACCTGGATTATCATAGACACAAAGTGGAATGGAGAGTGAACGGGTTACCTGTTCATAGAGTGAAAATACTTCTTCATTCGTTAGTGCTTGATAGGAGATAGGGGCTAGCAGCACTGCACTTGCTCCTGCTCTTTGTGCATCTTCCGCTAATCGAAGTACTTCTAAGGTACGAATCGCACTTATACTTGTCATCACGGGAATCCTGTCTGCTGAGTGGACAGCAAGTTGAAGAACCCGGAAACGTTCTTCTCGATTAAGATATGCATAATTTCCAGTTGAACCCAATGCCCCAATTGAGTCTACACCAGCTGCAACTAATCGTTGAATCAGTGCTACAAATGCTTTTTCGTCAATGCCTGTCTCATTCACCGGGGTGAGTGGAAAAGCAGATAATCCGTGGAACATAAAGTTACACTCCTTTATGAATTGACCTTCAAAATACAAACACATTATAAAAATGAATAAGACACAATTAAAGTACCAATTAAGAGACAAATAACTGTACCAATTCTTCTAGAGAAACTTAAAATTGAAAATAAAGATTCTGTATCGAAATTAATGTAATGATATTACGCCTTCAGATCAGGTTAGTTGAATGCTTTTTGTCTTTATCATGATTTGGTGATGTACCAGAGTGTGTTAAGATGCGATCTAATACTTTTCCAGTGAGGGGCATGAAATAATTGAGTATTAGCCCCCCTAGACCAACAGTTAACAAAGTTCCGATGCCAATGGGTCCATTTAAAATGAACGCTATGACCAAGAATATGAGGTAAATGAATGTTCTTGAAAAAAATAGATTTGTTCTAGTTAATTCCTGTACGATTATTGTTAATCGGTCAACTGGAATGGGCGCAAAGTTTGTCTGTAAATATGTTGCAGTTCCTAATCCAACAACAATTAAACCAATTCCAAAACAAACAACTTTGCTGTACCATAGTTCAGGCGTTAACACATCCTGCAATAAAAAAAGCCACATATCAATACCAATCCCCGTTATAAATGCTGTTAACAACCCCAAAACTTCTGGTCTTTGTCTATTTAAAAGTGAATTACAACAGATCAAAATCAAAGCCATTATGATTTCCCAACTTCCTACAGTAAGCCCCACATTTGTGGATAGTCCTACCAAAAGTGCATCAAAAGGTGATGTCCCAAGGTCTGATTGTATAGTGAAAGAAATACCAAGGGATAATATAAAAATTCCTATTACAAAAAAAACATATTTCACTTTACTCGACCTCTTTATTATAATTTCAAGTTGCAAATGCAACAAAATTAGGGTAGATTAAATATATACTATGTTTATTGCATTTGCAACAAAATAGGGGCAAAGGAGTTCATTATGAAGGAAGTACTTCGTGAAATTGGAATGATAGCAAGGGCATTAGATTCTATCAGTAATATTGAATTCAAAGAATATGACCTTACAAAAGGACAGTATTTATACCTTGTACGAATATGTGAAAACCCAGGAATTATTCAAGAAAAGTTAGCTGAGATGATAAAAGTAGATCGAACAACAGCATCTCGCGCTATCCAAAAACTTGTAATTAATGGTTTTATTGAAAAGAAAGAGGATCAGCATAACAAAAAAATTAATAAACTCTTTCCAACAGAAAAAGGAAACAGTGTTTATCCTTTCATAAAAAGAGAACATGATTATTCGGATCAAGTTGCATTAGCGGGATTTTCGGAAAGTGAAGTAAACACTATTTTTACTCTTCTTCAAAGAGTAAGAAAAAATATAAGTGATGAATGGGAATTCGTGAAAAAAGGGAACAAAAGAAATTATTAATTGATTTATATGAAGGAGCGATATAGTTATAATGAATGTGAAAATGATCAAATGCAGCTGTGAAGATGTACAAATACTCCAAGAAATAAGCATTGAAACATTCAACGATACTTTTAAAGATCAAAATTCACCTGAAAATATGCAAGCCTATCTGGAAAGAGCATTTAACTTGAAACAGCTGGATAAGGAATTGGCTAATGTCTCTTCAGAAATCTTTTTCATCTATTTCAATGAAGAGCTTGCCGGATATTTGAAGATCAATATAAATGATGCCCAATCCGAAAAAATGGGTGATGAGTCACTCGAAGTGGAGAGGATTTATATTAAAAACAAATTTCAAAAACATGGGCTGGGTAAGCATCTGTTAAATAAAGCTATGGAAATTGCACTGGGACATCATAAAAAGAAGGTTTGGCTCGGGGTATGGGAAAAAAATGAAAATGCCATTGCTTTTTATAAGAAAATGGGGTTTGTTCAAACGGGTGCACACTCTTTTTATATGGGGGATGAAGAACAAATTGATTTCATAATGACCAAATCAATGATACTATAATTGAATTTAAAAATGTTTTCTAGGGTTCCGCGATGTCATATCGGCTGGTCCGAGAGAAAACTCACAGTCGTTGTACTGTGTCACGGAGGGATAAAAGCCTGGGAGAAAAACTGCTGTATGCAGTATGATCTCAGGCTTTTTTTAATTGCTGCTTAGATCCATATTACATTTGCAACGTTATCAAAAAGGAGGAAGTACAAAATGAACAAGACATGGTTATCTGTTGTAATTGCGGCATTATTTGAAGTTGCATGGGTTATCGGGCTGAAACATGCCAGTGGATGGTTAGAGTGGGGAGGGACTTTGGTTGCTATTTTTGTAAGTTTCATACTCATGATTATGGCTTCCCGCACGCTTCCGGTTGGAACCGTATATTCAGTGTTTGTCGGTTTGGGAACAGCCGGAACTGTATTGGCAGAAATATTGTTGTTTGGTGCTGAGGTGCAGGGATCTAAATTCATGCTGATTGGGTTGCTTCTGCTCGGAGTTGTAGGACTCAAAATACAGAATAAAGAGAAGAAACAAGGAAAAGAGGTGCACTAACGGATGAACTGGGTATTTCTTATTTTGGCAGGCGTATTTGAAATGATTGGAGTTCTCATGATTAATAAGCTCCATAAGGACCGGAATTTCTTGTCCATTTTCTGCTTGCTTGGAGGCTTTGGATTGAGTTTTTTCTTTTTAAACCTAGCCATGGAAGCACTACCCATGGGAACAGCCTATGCCGTCTGGACTGGTATTGGAGCTTCGGGCGGGGCCATACTGGGTATGATCTTTTATGGTGAACCACGTAATACCACGAGAATTTTGTTTATTGCGATGGTACTCAGCTCAGCGGTTGGACTAAAGCTTGTAGGCTGAACAATGATGGGATTTGAAGACAAACTCCCTATACTGGGAAAGCAGCTAGGGAGTTTGCTAATTTATGTTCTATGATGTCCTTCGTCATTGGGGTAAAGTGACAGACTTGATTTGAGCTGCGGTATTTCCGTAAATATCCTTCGCCAGCACGAGAATATGCAGTGTATCAGCTTGGGAGGCGCCTCCCTGTTTGTATATCGTAGTTGGAAGTGTTGCTGACCAATTAGCTTTATCCTCTGTAATAGCGACACGCATGCCATTGACATAAACTTTGAGCTGAGCGATTTCACTTTGATCTGTGACTGAACCTTTCAAAGCGAGAATATCACCCTTGACCGAAGCATTCAACTTAAGTGCAGGAGCTCCTGTTTCCTTGCGTTTAGAGGGTGGAAGAGCAGTTTGCGGGTTATAGGAAAAGGTTTCATCCTCAAGCGCTGGCGTGCGTGTTGCAATAGGACGGTTTTTGGTTGCCTGCTCATAGGAATAAGCGTATCGAAGCAGGTCATTATCGCTATATGCAGCACCTGCCATCGTCAGATTGACGGGCATACCCGTATCCTTCATTGCGCCCATACTCACAGACACACTTGGGATCCCGTACTCGCGTAGAAGGAAATTCGTATTGGAGAAATAGTTGCCATTCTCCCAAGCCTCCTCATAAGACGTTTCATTCACATCAGAATCAGCCTTGCCAATATTCGAATTGGCCGGGAAAGCAATAAAATCAAGGTTGTTTTGCTTCATCCAATTTTCAAAATCTATCTTTCGTACATTTTCCAGCCCCCGTAGCCCTTCTTGAAACTGAGGAATTTGTTCGTAAGGGGTGACGCCTTTCTTTATGGTGTCAATGAATACGTCATAGTGACCAAGGTCTCTGCCACGCTTGGCATCGACTGAACCGGGCGGATTTGGAAAGACGGTTGCAGGGTCGATATTAGCCCATGACGGGAAATTCGGATCGCCCACACTTTTAAGGAATTCCTCAGCTACATAAGGATTAAGCAGTCCGAATTCCTTTTCAGCCCACTTTGCCGGCATCAAACCGCGTTCTTCAGGTGTTTTCGCTGTTGGCCGATCCTTCTCGCTGTTTATCTGCAAGGGGAAGTCAACTTCCACAACCTCAGCTCCAAGAGCAGTTAAATCCTTTACAGCTTTTTCCCATAATGCTTGTATGGAAGGTCTGAATTTAATCGGAGTTGAGGTTTCAGAGTCCTTACCGATATAGATTTTCGGAACACCGATGCGTTTGCCTTTCAAAGCCTGCGTATCTCGCAACTCCAGATAGGAATTGGGACGGACACTGTTGACAGAAGGGAGCCGAACGGCTTTCTGTTCTCGCCAAAAATCGCCCTTGGTGATCTTATCCTCAACAACAATCACGTCAAGCAGGCGGAGCATGTCCTCGATAGTTCTCGTATGTGGAACAACGACATCCCGTATAGGGAAGAGCGGCCAATTCCCCCGAATGGAGATTAGGCCCCGCGATGGGGTGTAGGCAATTAAACCATTGTTCGATGCTGGTGATCTTCCAGAGGATACCGTTTCTTCCCCCATACCGAAGGCAGCGAAGTTGGCGGCTGTTGACACGCCAGATCCGTTAGAGGAACCAGAGTACCAGGCTGCAGCCAAATAATCTGGATTGTACGGACTTTCGGCACGACCATAAACGCCTCTTTGCATTCCACCGGCTGCCATTGGCGGCATATTGGTTTTACCAATGAGCACCCCACCGGATTTTCGTATCTTCTCTACTGTAAAGGCATCATCTTTTGCCATCAGGTTTTTGAAAGCCGGAGATCCAGAAGCAACAGTGAGTCCCTTAACCTTGTAACTGTCTTTAACCGTGTAGGGGATGCCTTGCAGAGGCCCGGTATTAATCCCCTGTGCCCTTTGCTGATCAGCCTGAGCGGCTTCTTTTAGTACGTCAGGATTCAGAACAGGGATGGAATTCAGCCGAATGCCACTAGAATCATAGGTATATACCCGGTTAAGGTACATGGCTGTGAGCTCGACACTCGATAGTGCTCCTGACTTCATCGCGTCCTGCATCTGAGCAATCGTAGCCTCTTGCAATTGAAATGTAACCAGGGAGGAGGTAGGTTCACTAGTTTTACTTGAGGATGAGAGTGAGAGTGAAGGAGCGGCGGATGCAAGCGAGCATCCCGTGAGAGTTACAATCATACCAGCTGCGATCCATTTGTAATAGCTACCGATTACATTCCTTGTACTCGCTTTTAACGTTCGTGCGCGCATAGCATTTTCACTCCTTAAAATAAGATAGGTAGGATCAAGAATTTGAATAGAGGGGAATGAGGAAGGGTCTCTTTTTTTGTATAAATCTTTCTATTTATACTACTTATTTTCATTGTAAATGTCAATTTTTGTAATGTTGAAAGCAAGAAAGTACAGCTATTAAGTTGCATTACAATCCTTGATACGTAAAGATACTTTCAGGACTGATATATTTTGGTTCCAATCAAGTAATCTATGAGAACAAATTAATATGAAGAATAAACAACTCAGTAATCGGATTTCTACAGGAGGCGGGTCAGTATATTAAATAAAAGATACATTGAAAGAGATCCACTATGAAGCATTAAAAGAAAAAAGACAACTTAATTACGCTAGTTTTTCACAATTATAATCGGCGCTCCTAGAGGGCAATAATACCAGTTATCCAACAAGTGGTCATCTTGAATTTTCGATCTCGTTATCCGTTTTACGGATCGATTTATAACAAGTTCAGAGAAAGCTTTCACTGTTTGAGATAGCCATTTTTTCTTTTTAATCAGAGTATGGGAGTATATAGGATCGAGCTTTTTGGAATGATTTACAATTTAAGTTTTCCTCTATTTACGTTTCTTTAACTGTAATATAAGGCAAAAAAGAAAATCCAAGCCCACTCATAACGGTTTTTGTGATCGCCTCT
The DNA here is from genome assembly GCF_011066175.1 of Paenibacillus sp. EKM211P. Lineage (NCBI taxonomy): Bacteria > Bacillati > Bacillota > Bacilli > Caryophanales > Paenibacillaceae > Paenibacillus > Paenibacillus sp. EKM211P. The sequence goes on along the minus strand of NZ_JAAMNS010000010.1, from coordinate 55,885 downwards.
ACACTCCATAACTCCATGGTTTGAAAATGAAACTGGAAATGAAAATGAAGAAAAATGTTGAGCAAAAAGACCTATTTTTCAAGATATTACTATTATCAAACATTGAAGTGCCGATAAACATAATAGCGCAGAAAAAACAGGTATATATACCAACTCAAAGGAGAATTACATAAAGGAGGGATCGAGGATAAAATAGCGGAGGATTTATTATAAACACACTAATATAAGGGGAATGTAAATGTTGAAAAGAATACTATTAGTATCCATTGTTTTTTGCCTAGTAATAAGTACGTTTGGATTCACTGAGAAAACATTGCCGAAAGCTGCAGCATCCACTGGATTTGCTCATCCTGGCCTATTACATACGAAAGAAGATTTTGACCGAATGAAGCAAATGATTCATGAAGGCAGACAACCCTATTTGGATGGTTGGAATCAATTGCTGTCCAGTCCACTATCACAGGCTGGATGGAAACCACGCGCTACTTCTACCATTATCCGGGGAGGAAGTGGGCAAAATGTAGCTGTGTTTTACAATGATATAGCTCGTGCTTATCAGAATGCACTTCGTTGGAAAATTACAGGGGACACCGCAAATGGAGATACAGCTCGTGATATTTTGAATGCCTGGTCCTCTAATCTTAAAACGATCTCCGGCAATGCTGATCGCTACTTAGCGGCGGGAATTTATGGATATGAGTTGGCTAATGCAGCAGAACTTATGAGAGATTATCCGGGGTTTAATGTGGAACAAATGCAGAACATGCTTCTTACCGTATTTTACAAACCATTGAACGAGAGATTCCTTATTGGCAATGAATATGGCAATAGTCATAATGATTCATATATACAGAATTACTGGGCGAACTGGGATCTAAGCAATATGGCTGCCACCATTGCAATCGGAATATTCTGTGACCGCCGGGATATTTATGATATCGGTGTTGAATATTTTAAAAATGGTGCAGGAAATGGGTCCATTTATAATGCGATTCCATTCCTTCATCCTGATGGTCTTGCCCAATGGCAAGAGTCTGGAAGGGACCAAGCGCATACTCAATTAGGTATTGGTTTAATGGCCACAATTGCTGAAATGGCGTGGAATCAGGGAGATGACCTTTATGGATGGGCGGACAATCGTTTTCTGCGTGCTGCTGAATATGTTGCCAAGTACAACAATGGCGAGGATGTGCCATTTACAACTTATGAATGGGGATCAGGTAGAAACGGCGCGATAAATAGTCAATCCGGAATATCGCCTGCCAGTCGCAATGAAATGCGGCCCATCTGGGCAATGATCTATAACCACTATGTCAATCGAAAAGGTCTGTCTGCACCCAATATTGCTGCCCGAATGGCTCTGGAAAGTACCGAAGGTGGTCCGAATTTGAAATATCCATCAACGTTTGACCAACTTGGTTTCGGAACTCTTCTCTATACCCGGCCAGCTGGCAGCGGAGATAAAGCAAGCATTCCTGATGGAAATGTTTCTAATGGTATTTATCGTTTCATCGTGCGTTTGGACGGCAAGGTCATGGAAGCCGATAATACGATAGAAGGTGCAAATGTAATTAAATCAACCTATGCAGGTAAAGAAAATCAGCAATGGAGTGTTACGCATCTAGGTGGCGGTCAATACAGTATCAAGAATGTGCAGAGTGGACGTTCACTCGAGGTAACAAATGGCTCTCTGGATCATGGCGCTAAATTCCAACTGGCTGCTAGTACTGACCAAGATCAACAAAAATTTGCTTTTATCTCTACAGGAGATGGTTACTATCGCATCACTCCTGTCATTTCCAATAAGCCAGCTGATGTCACAGGCCTATCCACTGCAGAGGGAGTTCCTATCCAGCAATGGCGGTATACATCCAATTATAATCAACAATGGAAGCTTGAATCTATTGAATAGCACTGATCAATAATTTGCCTAAAAGCATCATTCTAACATTTGTTTATTCATTCAGTTGAATCTCATTCAGCATTTCTTAGTCAAGCCACAATATTGGAAAAGATGTACGGTCAAAAACTGGTGTCGATATTCCGTTGGGCGCCAGTTTTTCTATAATTGAAAGAGAACAATTCCTGCTTACCCTATTCAAAACGCGATGACCCGGGACATTCGTCAGGCGGCTGCAAAAGCGAACAGCCCCGAGTATATGTCACTTTGGGCGGGCCAGGGTCTTCGGTTAGCTAACGACCAACCTGCTGCTTCTACTGTAAAACAAACCATTGATGAAGCCAGTATTTTTGTCCAAAGATTTCTCACCATGAGGAACAGTTGATAATAAATAAGAGAAACTATCATTAACACATTATTGCTGCGAAAATCGCAGCTTTTTTTATTTGTAGCAATTGTGAATAATTTATCTTTCTCCAACCATTCCATATTTTTCCGAATTGACTTTATATCCAGATGTCATTATTATCTTACAGTATAAGATAAATACAGAAGGTGGTACGGCCAATGGACTATAAAGCATCGGCAACCGAACTATTCGAGTGTATCGTCAAATCGCGCAAACCGGCATTAGAGGAACGAGTGCATTTCTCTCGTGGTGAAATGGGAATTCTCATTGCTTTGAGTCATCAGGACGGGGTTACTTCGGGCCATTTGAGCGAATACTTGTCCGTCAGTACGGGACGGATAGCAACGGCGCTGAAAAGTTTGGAGAAGAAAGGGTTGGTTGTACGCCGTACGGATGCTAACGACAAACGTAAGGTGATTGTATTCATTACGGATTCAGGCAAGCAATTTATGATGGACAGGTATAACGAAGGAGTCGCATGGAGCGAGAAAATTCTTCGAAAGCTGGACGAACAGGATGCCAAAGAGTTTATTCGACTCATCAAGCTTATTGTCTCTAAAAGCTAAATTCCTATGTAGAGGACGTATGCAGGATACGTTAATTGCACCAAACACCTAAGATTTTCAGATAAAGGAGAACAACAGAATGCTGAAGATATTCAAATATCTCAAGAAAAATGAATGGATGTTCGTGCTTTGCAGCTTGGCCTTCATCGTTGTGCAGGTGTGGCTGGATTTGAAGCTGCCTGATTATATGGCCGAAATTACAACCAAGCTGCAAACTGCAGGAACGCCGATGTCGGACCTGCTGATTCCCGGTATTTATATGCTGTTATGTGCTGTCGGCAGTATGATTGCATCTATTATTGTCGGCTTTTTTGCGGCAAAGGTCGCGGCAGGACTGGCCATGCGCCTGCGTGCGATGGTCTTTGACAAGGCCTTATCTTTTTCGATGGAAGAGATGAACAGCTTTTCAACAGCCAGCCTTATTACCCGCTCCACGAACGATGTTACCCAAATTCAAACGGTGGTTGCGCTGGGGTTGCAGGTGATCATCAAGGCGCCGATTCTGGCCGTGTGGGCCATTGCAAAGATCGCAGATAAAAACTGGCAGTGGACTGCCTCTACAGGAGTGGCTGTGGCTGTCCTGATCCTGATGCTGAGTGTCATTGTTATTTTTGCTCTCCCCAGTTTCCAAAAAATCCAACGTCTCACTGATAATCTGAACAGGGTAACACGTGAGCATCTGACGGGGCTTCGCGTAGTGCGCGCTTATAATGCAGATCAGTATCAGGAGGAGAAGTTTGGGCAGGCCAATACCGAATTGATGAATACAAACCTGTTTGCGAACCGGTTAATGACAATGGTTGGTCCGGGCATGACCTTTATTATGTCGGGTCTGAGTGTCTCGATTTATTGGATTGGCGCTTACCTGATTAACGGAACGGCCGTGCCGGACCGCATTTCGCTATTCTCTAATATGGTCGTATTCTCATCTTATGCGGTGCAGGTGGTCATGGCCTTTATGATGGTAAGTATGATATTCTTCCTGATGCCTCGAGCTTCGATTTCTGCCAAACGGATTATGGAGGTATTGAATACCGAATCCCGCATCATTGACGGGCATGAGACAGCTGGAGAAGAGGGCGTTATGGGTCAGGTGGAATTCCGTAATGTCAGCTTTAAATATCCGGATGCGGAGGAGCCTGTGCTTCGCAACATTAGCTTTACGGCAAAACAAGGCGAGACGGTTGCCTTTATTGGCGCAACAGGCAGCGGTAAAACCAGCGTAATCAATATGATTTCTCGTTTCTACGATGTGACTGAGGGAGAGGTGCTCGTGGATGGCGTGAATGTCAGAAACTATAAGCAGCAGACACTCCATAACAAAATCGGGTATCTCCCACAGAGAGCCGTACTTTTCAGCGGTACAGTGGCATCCAATGTTTCGTATGGCGATAACGGAAGAGCAGAAGCTTCGGAGAAACTCGTCAAAACAGCCGTGGAGATTGCCCAAGGCACGGAGTTTGTCGAAAAAATGGACGGTCAGTATCAAGGACGGATTTCACAAGGTGGAGCGAACGTGTCCGGTGGTCAAAAGCAGCGTCTGTCCATTGCGCGTGCCATCTACCGTCAGCCGGAGATTTATATCTTCGATGATTCCTTCTCGGCATTGGACTACAGAACAGACCGGATTCTGCGCTCGGCGCTTAAACAAGAAACCGGCCATGCTACGACACTCATTGTTGCTCAGCGCATAGGCACCATTAAGGACGCTGACCGGATTATCGTTCTGGACCAGGGCGAGATTGTAGGGAACGGCACACACAAAGAGCTGATGGCGAATTGCAGCACCTATCAGGAGATCGCTTATTCGCAGCTTTCGAAGGAGGAACTCGTACATGGACAAGAATGAACACACCGTCGGCAGTAAGCACATCGAAATGAAACAGCGAGGTCCCATAGGTAGAGGTCCTACGGAAGGGATGGGAACTGGTAAAAAAGCGAATGATTTTAAAAAGAACATTCGCCAGCTCTTATCCTACATCAAGGCCTATATGCCTATGATCATACTCTCAATGGTGCTGGCGCTGGCCGGTTCCGTCTTCAACGTGATTGGTCCAGATAAGCTCAGCGATATTGCCAACCTGATCCAGGAAGGAATCGTAACAGGGATTGATGTGAATGCTGTTCAGAAGATTGTTCTTGTATTGGTAGTTTTGTATGGTCTCGGCCTTATCTTTAATTATTTCCAAGGATTCATTACGGTAACCGTGTCACAGCGTCTTACAAAGAAGATGCGGACAGAGCTGTCCCGAAAAATCAATCATATGCCTTTGAAGTATTTTGATGCTACGAGCTATGGTAATGTGCTTAGCCGTGTGACCAATGATGTCGATACGATTGGACAAACGTTAAACAACAGTCTCGGCACGCTTGTCAGCGCACTGGCAACCTTTGTGGGTGCATTGATTATGATGCTATATACGAACTGGATCATGACCATTACTGGGATTGTAGCTACGCTGATCGGTTTTTCACTGATGACCGTAATTATGAAGCATTCACAGAAATATTTTGTAGCACAGCAAGCAGAGCTTGGCCAGATCAACGGTCATATCGAAGAAACCTATGCTGGGCATAACGTAGTCAAGGTATATAACGGAGAAAAAGCAGCCAAAGAAGTGTTTCATGGCATTAATGGCCGCTTGTATACAAATGCATGGAAATCCCAGTTCATGTCTGGCCTGATGATGCCGGTTATGATGTTCATCGGGAATTTCGGTTATGTTGCGGTCTGTATCGTGGGCGCTTTGCTGGTGAACCAACATGTTATAACGATCGGAACTATCGTGGCCTTTATGGTGTATATTCGTCTGTTTACACAGCCTTTGTCACAGTTGGCGCAGGCTGCAACCAATTTGCAATCGGCGGCAGCTGCTAGTGAACGTGTATTCGAATTTCTGGGTGAAGAAGAATTGGTGGATGAGAGCGACAAGACCATGAAGCTGGATAACGCCAAAGGGGATGTCGAATTTAAGCATGTCCGTTTCGGTTATAATGAAGACCATATGATTATCAAAGATTTCTCTATGAAAGCTGAAGCTGGTCAGAAAATTGCCATTGTTGGCCCTACAGGTGCCGGTAAGACGACGCTCGTGAATTTGCTCATGCGGTTCTATGAGCTGAACGGAGGGGAAATTTATATTGATGGAACTCCGATCAGCCAATTAACACGTGAGAATGTTCATAAATTATTCTGCATGGTACTGCAGGATACATGGCTGTTTGAAGGAACGATTCGTGAGAATATCGTCTTTTCCAAAGAGCATGTTACCGATGAACAGGTAGAAGCCGCATGTAGAGCAGTGGGTCTGCATAGCTTCCTTAAAACTTTACCGCAGGGTTATGATACAGTGCTAGACGACAAAGCTAATCTCTCTGCCGGTCAAAAGCAATTGATTACCATTGCAAGAGCCATGATTGAAGATGCGCCCATGCTCATTCTGGACGAGGCCACAAGTTCGGTCGATACGCGTACGGAGTTACTGATTCAACAAGCGATGGACCGACTTACTGTTGGGAAAACCTCCTTTGTGATTGCCCACCGTCTCTCAACGATTAAGAACGCCGATCTGATTCTGGTTATGAAGGACGGTAACATTATTGAAACGGGTAATCATGAGGAATTGCTAGGTAAAAACGGATTCTATGCCGATTTATACAACAGCCAGTTTGAACATGTATCCTGAAAAGTACAATTTTAGGGAAACACGATAGGAATCATCAATATCATATCAGGGTAAAAATGAAACGTGTTTGGATGACCCCTTCAAAGGGCGACCCAGACACGTTTTTTTATAAACTACTCAGTTGTAAGATATCGCAATTGTAATGTTATCCTCTCTAACCTTTTTGGTATAATGAGTCCAAATTGGAGTTGAGGAGTGAAAACAGATTGTCTGGTGTAATTTCTAAGGCTGTTCAAATTTTGGATTTGCTGCTTCCGCAAGGCACTGAGAAAGATATGAGTGTGACGGAAATAAGCAAAGCGTTAAATATGCCGGTGCAGAGCGTGCATCGCTTGCTTACCTCATTAGCGGAACATGGCTTTGTGGCCCAAAATACAAAGACGAAACGTTACAAGCTTGGTCTGTCCATTATGAAGTACGGTTTTTTAATGTGGGACAGTTTAATGTTGCGTACCATCGCAAGACCTTTTATGGAGGAGATATCGAAACAAACAAAGGAGACTGTATATTTATCGGTTCGAGAAAATGCAGAAGGAATTTACATTGATTCTGTCGACTCACCACAAGTCTTGAAAATATCAGAACCCATTGGGCTGCGTTTGCCATTGTTTATAGGAGCCTCTAATCGAGTTATTCTGGCTTTCCTGAACCCAATGCTGCAAAAAACAATCATGGATTCCTTCGAATGGAGTGAGGCTACTTCTTTAAAAGCATTTTTACGAAAAGATGTCGAACAAGAACTTTTGACGATTAAACAGAATGGATATGCTATTTCAATAAGCGAGGCAACGGAGGGAACCACAGGAATCGGCGCTCCTATCTTCTCATACGAGAACACCGTAATCGGTTCCTTGAATGTTGCTGGACCTTCGATAAGATTTGGGGAAGTTAACATCGAAAAGTATTCAAACATGGTGAAAAAGTATGCTAACCTCATATCCAACGAGCTTGGCTATCGAGGACGTGTTAGGTAGTTTGGCTTGCTTAGAAACACCTATTCATTGCACATCATCTGCCTTATCAATTCCTGTTTCGTTATTCAGGGAAGTGATGGGGAATAGTTATATTTTTTGTTATCATCCCATTATTCGGGATAATCATATTGTTAATACTGAAAAGTGAGATAATATATGATTATTCAACAAGAGGGGTGAGTGTATATGAAGATTGTTGTATTTCGTCACTTTTCATTTGACGATCCATCCGTAATCGCTTCGTGGTCCAAACATGCAGGTCACGAACTAATCGTGCAGGATCCTGCCCAAGGTATTGATAAGAAGTGGCTTAAAACATTAGATCTCCTTGTGATTTTGGGCGGACCCATGAGTGTTTACCAAGAAAAAGAACATCCATGGCTTATTGAGGAGAAGGCGTTTGTAAAAATTGCAATCGAAATGAAGAAAAAAGTACTAGGAATTTGTTTAGGGGCTCAGATGATATCGGAGGTTTTAGGAGGATCCGTATTTCCAAACCGCGAAAAGGAAATTGGCTGGCATGGCTTCCATAGGACGCAAGAATACCATGCATGGTTAGCTAAAATTCCCGAAAAATTCACTTCATTCGCTTGGCATGGAGATACGTTCACGTTGCCTGATGGGGCCCAGCATCTCATTTACTCCGAAGCTTGTGAGAATCAAGCCTTTGCGTATGGAGAACATGTTCTAGGTTTGCAGTTTCATTTGGAATCTACCACTGATTGTATCCAGCAAATGCTTGCAAATTGGTCGCATGAGCTTTGGGATGCACCGTTTATTCAAACCACTTCCTTGATCAGAGAAGGTATAGATCATTGTGAGCAATCAAAAATGTTATTGTGGGGAATTCTGGACCAAATTGCGTTAGCCGCTTAGGAAGCGATAAATCAACATGGGAATGGGATCGGGAGCTGCACGAATACAAATTGCCTTGGGGGTAGTTTCATTACAAGCTTGGCACAAAAACGATTCGATTTGTACAAAGTATCCATCACACGACAAATATGTTCGGTACTTCCACTGTGTCAATATTCACTCCATTATTTAAGGTCAAGTCGCCAAAACTTAAAAAAATAGCAAGTCTTCCTGCCACATGGAGACTTGCTATTTTGTGTTTTCGGGTCAATACATTTTACAAAAGTAATGGTCCAAAAGTTATAAATTCTCTAAAAATCTAAACTTTTAATGAAAAATCAAAACGTTTCTATTAATAAAAAAATAAAATTTATAGCTGAAATGAGAGAATATTTAATTTAAATAGAAATTTCAAGAGAAAATTTAAAGAAAATTCCGCTTGGAAAATAGTTCAAAAGAGCTAAAAAAATTACTATCTATTTAAAAAGTGAAGAGTTATTAATTTTGAATTAATTCAGCTTGAGTAAATAAATACCATGATTTAGGTAGTTAAAGATAATCGCTGAAAAAGTTGAAAATTGTCGGATGGTGTCGGGAACGGTTTGTTACATTTGTGTTAATGATATGTAATGTAAAATTTGTTTTGGTGCAAGGGGTTTGGAGTTTCATGCAAGCATACATCATTTTTATTTTATCGGTTATAAAATCAAAAATTTTGTTCTAAATCACATTAACTTGTCATGCTTAGTATTCAATTTAATAAAAAAGTGCAATTCTTGCATTTAAAGATATAAATATAATAGAATAATATGGGCTGTTTATTAATTTTATGAAATCTATCAATTTGGAACTTATGTCCCATGTTAATCGGTTTTAAAGTTTGTATATTTAAAATAGCTAGAAAGTATTGGGAGTAAAGAAGATATATAAGGATTTACTGCTATATTATGGACAGAAAGAGGGTGTTAGAAATTTTTATGGCGACTCGGTCGTGTCTTGGCTTTTGAAAATCGTGATCCAATCTGACTGAGAAGACCCAGTTATTTTGTTTCACCGGACATGAGAGCATTGCCTAAAATGGCTTCATAAGTACATAAGCTGTTTTCTTTTGTAGACACTGTAGGGAGCACTGACTGTATCCAAAAATCATGGCAGTTGTATAAACAAGACTGCAAGATTATCTGTCCATAGCATCATTCCGGTAAATCTGTCCCATATCTTCCGTATTCCAAAGACAAATCCTATTTATTCAGATTAACCTTTCACCGAAGAGCTTCATTTGATGCAGAAAACACCTGAAGAAGTACTGTAAAATGCACGGTTAGTTCAAATGATTATGCCCGTTTGTGCACAGATTTTGAGGAGTGCGAAACGTTTCCTAGCAGCGTGGAAACTTCGCTAGCTCTTTCGATGACCGTCGCTTTTTTATCCATGTACAAAATCAGGAAGTCATAAGCGCAATCGTGAGTTTTTGCCCCCTTCAACCTAGAATTACGCTCCTAACCACGGTGCAGTAGCTCATGTGTCTCATAGCATCAATACCCTCAAGCCAAGATTTAGACAGCACACATCACGACACACTACGTTGTTAACATTGCGGCAACCGTTCTACAACCCACCACCAAGATGCACTCACAGCATAATTCAAAAATGTTCCCATTCCATGCACATATTCATACATCCAGAGTCAGAGTTTTTTCACCATGTCTGCCCGACTAAAAAAGCTTGCACTGCGAAAGTGTGAGCGAAGAAAAGAAGATGTACTTGTTTTGATCAAAACCAGCTTCTCGAAGCTCCGGGGGCTGAAGGGTACCAGCTTCCTGATAGGAGAAGGAGAAACGGTAACGATTGTCGTCGCGTGCCGTGGCGGCAAAAGCATAATTATCAAACTGCTACAACAAATATGCACACTCAGATCTTAATGGTATATCAGGAGTGGTCGCTTTTTACTGACTTCTATTGGCAATTTAATACCGGAGAAAAGGCTCGCATGACCGTTCCTTGCCAAGGGAGGTCATTTAAGCAGAGTTACTTTTACCCATATCTATTTTGCGAGGAGAGATACGTATGACTCAGCACAATGTTCAATTGTTTACATTAAGCCAGCCACAGCAACGTATTTGGTACACGGAGCTTGTGTATCCCAATCGCAACACATCTACGATTATTACCACTGTTAAAATCAAGGGAACGGTTCGCATAGATGCATTGCAGGAGGCAATGAACCGGGTGGTTGCACAAAACGATTCTTTTCGTATCAAAATCACGGTTCGGGACGGCATTCCCTATCAATATGTTGAGCCGTTTGCTGCTCAAAGCATAGAAACCCTTCAGGTTACTCCAGAGGAAGCTGAGCTATGGGTGAGTCATCATAATGCCCAGCCGTTCCCCTTACTGGATTCGCAGTTGTATCGATTTGTTATTTTGCAGCTGGGGGCAGAAGACACCTGGTTTAGTTTCAAGATGCATCATATTATTTCTGACGGCGTTACCATGGAGCAGGCCATTAATGAAATTACGGGGAACTATATGAATATTGTACATGGTACAGGTTCAGATACGCCGGTCCCAGCGAACTCATATCTCGATTTTATTCAGACGGAGCAAAGCTATGAGCAATCAGAACGCTACCAAAAGGACAAGGTGTACTGGACGGAGAAATTTGCCGACTTGCCGGAGGTTACAGGTTTAAAGTCTTACAATCCGCTCACGATAAGCACGGCTGCACACCGAGAGGTTTATACACTGGAGCACGAATTATATCGTGGTGTCACGGCTTTTTGCGAGGCGCATAACATCAGTATTTTTACATTTTTCCTGGCCGCATTGTATATTTTTTTACATAAAACGACAGGTGAACAAGATTTAACCGTTGGTACATTGTATGCTAACCGCACGTTAAAGAAGGAAAAAAATACAATGGGCATGTTCGTCAGCACTGTGGCTACACGTCTGCAAGTTGAGCCGGAATCCGAGTTGCTCACTTTTCTACACGGTGTTGGCAAGGAGCAGGCGTCCATTTTGCGGCATCAGCGTTATCCGTATAACAAAATCATGCAGGATTTGCGTGAACAGCAAAGCGGCACGGATATTGGCCGCTTGTTTGGCGTTACCATTCAGTACCGTACGCTGAGCTTCTCTCGTTTTGATGAAGCCATTCAGCAGGTACATACTGATTTCTGCGGAGATACGGTGAGCGACTTCGATATTGCCATGATAGACATGCTGGATGACGATAAACTTGTATTGCAACTGGATTATCGGACTGAGCTGTTCAGCGAGCAGGAGATCGCCCGAATTATTCGCCAATTCGTGAGTGTGGTAGAGCATATGGTGAAAGGGCCACAGAAGCGGATTCAGGAGTTGTCACTGATGAGTGACGAAGAGCGGACACAAATTATGGATGTATTTAATGCGACAGCTGTCCCCTTTCCACACGATGTGGGTATTCATGAGCTATTCGAGGAACAGGCAGAACGTTCGCCGGATCAGACAGCGGTTGTATTTGGAAATCAGAGTCTAACTTATCGGGAACTGAATGAACGATCGAATTCATTGGCACGAATCCTTCAAGTACAGGGAGTAGGACCTGACAAGCTGGTTGGCCTGATGGTACAACGCTCAGTGGAAATGATTGTAGGTCTGCTGGCCGTTCTAAAAGCAGGCGGAGCTTATGTGCCGATTGATCCCGAATTTCCGTCATCTCGTATTGAATACATGATGGAAGACAGCAAAGCGGCAGTGCTTCTGACCAGTCGTGATCTGGCAGAAGAGCACCCTTGCCATGCCAATGCTATATTTCTTGAGGATGCAGCATTGTATCAGGGAGAAAGCAGCAACCTGCAGGCGATTGCTCGCCCAGAGCATTTGGCCTACGTCATCTATACTTCTGGATCAACCGGAAATCCAAAAGGAGTTATGCTCCAGCATGGCTCGGTCCTCAACTTTAGCCTTAATCAAGGTTGTAAATCGACGCTGTCCAACAGAGGAGATCGCCCGATTTTAGAAATAACCTAACTCAACTTTCGGTGGGCCAAGCCTAGATTGTGATGTATTTAGCGGGTGGCTTTTGCTCAATAGCCCTAACAGACAGTCTGCCTTTAATTTGCTCGCCTACAATCAAACTCAACCCATTCAGGGCAAATATTATACTTAAACGGTTACGGAAAAACGTCAGTATTTCACAGAGCAAATCGGTAGGTTACATCCCTTTTGGTGTGCTCTTTTAAATTAGAATGATATTGTTATATTTGATAGAGTATGGTATGATCATTCCAAATAAATCCATTATTATGAATCGAATTACATATTAGTACTTAATATTTTATATTCTATACTTTATTCAATTAATACTGAAGTTCACAGCATAAGGACAGAGATAAGTAAGTATTGACTTCTCTTGTAGGGCGTTTCCAAACAATGATTTGTAAGCGGTTTCAAATTATTTCTATCCCTTACCACTCTTTATGTCAGTTCTCCTTGCGGGTAAAGGTCTGAGCATATTCTTAAGTTTGATAAATTTACGGATAGCTCAGCTTTAGACCATATAAAAAACGGAGGTTATGTTATGATTAGAAAATGTCTAGTTTTATTTCTTTCCTTCGCTTTATTGCTCAGCGTCTTTCCCATGCTAAATGTAGATGCTGCCAATCGACCACTGGCAAAGATACCTGGAAATTCCAATCCTCTAATGGATCATAAATTGGGAGCTGATCCCTATTCATTGGTGTATGATGGAAGAGTGTATATTTTCATGTCAAGTGATACGTACGTGTATAACAAGGATGGATCGATTAAAGAAAACGACTTCAGTGCGCTGGATCGTATCCAGGTCATATCCTCTACAGACATGGTGAACTGGACGGATCACGGAACGATACCAGTCGCAGGTGCCAACAACAAAAACAGTGGAAGAGGCATTGCCAAATGGGCCTCTAACTCTTGGGCTCCAGCAGTTGCGCATAAAAAAATAAATGGCAGAGACAAGTTCTTTTTATATTTTGCCAATGGGGGAGCAGGTATTGGTGTCCTAACAGCAGACACGCCTATCGGACCTTGGACAGATCCCCTTGGCAAAGCGCTTGTGACACATAGTACACCTGGGATGGCTGGCGTGACTTGGCTTTTTGACCCGGCTGTACTGGTAGATGATGATGGCACGGGATACCTGTATAGCGGTGGCGGAATTCCTAATGAGTCGGATCCGGCTTCCATTGCAAATCCTAAAACCGCCAGAGTCATCAAATTAGGCGCAGATATGACCAGCGTTATTGGAAGCGCCACCACTATAGACGCTCCTTACCTGTTTGAAGATTCCGGTATTCATAAATATAACGGCAAATACTACTATTCGTACTGTATCAACTTTGCCGGAACACACCCTCAACAGTACCCTGCAGGTGAAATCGGTTATATGGTTAGCGACAACCCGATGGGTCCCTTCACTTATAAAGGTCATTTCCTAAAAAATCCGTATACGTTCTTCGGCGTTGGAGGCAACAACCACCATGCTGTATTTAATTTTAAGAATGAATGGTATGTCGTATACCATGCCCAAACGGTCAGCAAGGCTCAAATTGGAGCTGGAAAAGGCTATCGCTCTCCGCATATTAATAAGCTGGTGCACAAGGAGGACGGAAGCATCTCTGAGGTGCAAGGGAATATGACAGGAATCGCTCAGCTATCCAATATGAACCCATATACCAGAGTTGAAGCGGAGACCATTGCCTGGCAAGCAGGCGTTACGACCGAACCCACACAAGCCAGTGGCGGCCCGATTAGCAATCTGAATGTGACCAACATCCATAATGGGGACTGGATCGCTGTCGGGAAGGCTGATTTTGGCTCTGCTGGAGCGAAGACATTCAAAGCTAATGTGGCCACTAATGTCGGTGGCAACATTGAAGTACGGCTTGACAGTGAAACAGGTCCTCTAGTCGGCTCCTTGAAAGTACCTTCAACTGGAGGTATGCAGACCTGGAGAGAAGTAGAGACCACGATCAATAATGCAACGGGGGTTCACAACATCTATCTGGTGTTTACTGGGTCAGGCAGCGGCAATCTGTTGAATTTGGATGCCTGGCAGTTCACTCCCAACACGGGAGGGAATACGATAACCAAGGTTGAAGCCGAGAATATGAAGATTGGCGGCACTTATGCAGGCAAGATCAGTGCACCGTTCGACGGGGTCGCTTTGTATGCCAATGCTGACTATGTATCATATTCACAGTATTTTGCCAACTCTACGCATAATATCTCAGTGCGGGGGGCTTCAAGCAATGCTGGTACTGCCAAGGTGGACTTGGTTATTGGCGGAGTAACTGTAGGTTCCTTCAATTTCACGGGCAAAACGCCGACTGTACAAACCTTGTCCAATATTACTCACGCTACTGGAGATCAGGAGATCAAACTCGCCTTGACGAGTGATGACGGCACTTGGGATGCCTACGTGGATTTTATTGAATTTTCATTATGATCGCTCATATAAACAGTAGGTGTTTTGGAGCTTTTGCAAAATCGAGGGACCCGCCCTGTTATTCCAAGAGAACGCTATTAGCGGGTAAATGTCCAGGCAAGCTCTATTATTTGGTTTTCGGCAGATCATATTACGTTTGCTGGAAACCACATTCCACAACTTTCATTCATATTTGAAATTGTCCTTGGAGGTGTATGATGAAGAAGAAGTCTTGGTTTACGCTGATGATCACAGGTGTGATTTCTCTGTTTTTTTCGGTAAGCGCATTTGCGGGGAATGTGTTCTGGGAACCATTAAGTTATTTTAATTCAAGTACTTGGCAAAAGGCAGATGGGTACTCCAATGGGCAGATGTTCAATTGCACTTGGCGTGCCAACAATGTTAACTTTACGAATGATGGAAAGCTCAAGCTGAGTTTAACGAGTCCGGCGAACAACAAATTTGATTGTGGGGAGTACCGATCAACGAACAATTACGGATATGGCCTGTACGAGGTCAGCATGAAGCCTGCTAAAAATACGGGAATTGTCTCATCCTTTTTCACGTATACAGGACCTTCCCATGGCACGCAATGGGATGAAATAGATATCGAATTTTTAGGAAAGGACACGACAAAAGTACAGTTTAACTATTATACCAATGGAGTCGGTGGGCACGAGAAAATTATCAATCTTGGCTTTGATGCTTCAACGAGCTTCCATACCTATGCTTTCGATTGGCAGCCAGGGTATATTAAATGGTACGTTGACGGTGTTCTGAAACATACAGCAACCACGAATATTCCAAGTACGCCAGGCAAAATTATGATGAATTTATGGAATGGTACCGGAGTAGATAGCTGGTTAGGGTCATATAATGGAGCAAATCCGCTGTATGCCGAATATGACTGGGTAAAATATACGAGCAATTAGTATGATTACAGCAGAAGAGGCAGCCCTATAGGGCTGCTTTTGCCTGTCCAGGGAGAGATAGCTGAATAGACCCCGCTAGGGGATTTTTTAGTTAGCATAATGATGTTATGAAAAACTTCAAAAACAGAGCGATAGCGTATTAAACGCCCTTGGAACAGGTGCCAAACTGAATATCGACAATCGATGGCATCTGGCGTTGCTATCGTACCATCGTCACCAGGTTCCGAGCGGACCAAACTTCCCAGTTTAACATGACTATTAGCCGTCTATTCTTGTAAGTGAGCCCTGTTGAAAAAGACACTGCATTAAATACTTGACTCTCCCCATTAGGGGAGACATTAAACTCAGTTTGTAAGCTAATCGATTAAAAGGAGGAAGTCAAAATGAACTTAGTTATTAGAGACATTAGAAAAGAGGATATAGAACCTATTAAAGCGATTATCGCAGATACCTGGAACGCAAAGGATTTTATCGAGGATGACGGCATAATAAATGCAGCAGTTACAATGATGTTCATAAGTCCAATATTAAATAAAAGTACTTTTGGAAGAGTAGCTACATTAGATGGAGAAGTCATTGGTGTAATTTTTGGTTCAAGAGTTGGTGAAATAACATCTTATAGATTGTTACAAGAAGATTATACAAGTGAATTGCTACAACTCTTAAATCTAAATGACATCGAACGAAAAGTATTTGTTGAACTCACCTCTATGACTAATGAGGCATACAGCAAGTTAATTAGAGGAAAAGAAGATGAGTTTCAGGGGTGCTTAGAATTCTTTGCTGTTTCTGAAGGAGCTAGAGGAAAAAAGGTAGGGAAACAATTATTTAATGAGCTCATCTCTTACTTAAAAAATACAAAAACAAATAAAATTTATGTGTATACAGATACAATGAGTAACTATGGATTCTATGATCATAATGGATTTGTCCGTCTTGATGAAGAAGTAACTGTATTTAATCTACCTAACGGCAAACTCGAAAATACAAATTTTATTTATGAATACAAGCTATAAGCTAAAAGTCAGCCCACCTTATTTATAGGGTGGGCTTTAGACTAATTTGAAATTGAGAGAAATGATTATATTGATTAAAAACATCTGTCACTAGATAAAACATATAAACCTTATTACACGTCAAACTGTTTTTCTCCAAATATTCTTTTACTAATTGAAATGTTTCAATTTCAGTATCTCCCGTGCAATTAATAGTTAAATATTCTCCTTTTGATAATTTAGATACATTAAAGGTATCTTTAAGCAATCTATAATCATCTGATGTTATTAGACGAAATACATCACTGATTTTCCAATTATCATGGTGACATGAATAAATTAATCCATACTGAAACGTTTGGACTGCCAATTCGCCTAATTTTTCATCTAACTTATCGAATGACTTTATCTCATTAAGTTCTCCAACTTGAGTAGGTAAACTTAAAAAGTATCTGTCTTTAAATGTTTGAATATTAAATCCATTGTTCATGAGTCCATCTTCAGATGAATGGATAGCTGTCTTTAATATTTCTATTTGTTTATTAAGTTGCTCTAATTTCTTTATTTCTTTATGAATTTCTTCATTTTTCTGTTCCAAGTAAAATTTAAGGTAATTAGTATCGGCTTTAGCAAATAAAGCTTTAATTTCTTTGACACTTACATTACTTTGCTTGCAAATTTTTATAATATCCAGATAGATGAATTGATTAATTGTATAATAGCGATAACCGTTTTCGGGATTAGTGTATGCAGGTATTAACAAACCAATATTATGATAATAACGTAGGGCTTTTATCGTAACATTTTTTAATCTAGAAACTTCTCCAATTGAAAAATACCTTTTATTATCCATAAATTCCTCCAATAAGTCTTATGTATGAAAGTCGTTCTCCTGATACATCAATTCCTATCTTCCTAATAAATCACAAGTTGTGTTCTTATTCAACGGGTCAAAATAGTCAAAACAGTAGCAAACCTCATTCCAGCGACATCGTCCGCAAACCGACCAACCTACGCAAGCCCCCGATGGAAAAAAGGGAATGCCCAAGCATAAAGAACGAATAGCACACAATAAATCGCATTTAAGGGATTTGAATTTGCGTTTTATCCAAAAGTTATATATAGAATATTAAAATATTGTATACTGTTCAGACTATACTTCCTTGCAACATGTAATGGGAAAGGGGGGCATTTATGTATAGAGTGGCTATTTGCGATGATGAGTACAAGCAAAGAGAGCTTGTTAAAAATATGCTGATCGCTTTATCAATCAAAACAAATATAGAATTTAAAGTTGAATTATTCGACTCAGGAGAACAACTAGTATCTCATTATCAAAACCATGAGTCTCCATTCCATATCTTAATATTGGATGTTGAAATGAATGGCATGAACGGAATTCAAACCGCCCGAAAAATAAGGAGTTTAAATCACCTAGATGAACAGATTGTTTTTTTAACGAGCTACCCTGAATATATGGTGGAAAGTTTTGACGTAGTTACATTTCAATATTTAATAAAACCGATTGCTCCCCATATCTTTGAGGAAAAAATAATAAAGCTGTGTCAATATTTTCAAGCTCTCGATAAAAAATTCGTTATCATCAAGTCAGCTTATGAGGAAGTGCTTTTAAAATATGATGATATCATTAGTATTGAAGTGGTCAAAAGCTTAACCATAAAAAATAAGCTGCATTTTGTAACCTCTACACAAACCTATGATAGCAAAGGGATTCTTTCTGATTATGCATCAGCATTAAAGGAACATAATTTTTTGCAAATTCATCGTTCGATTATTATAAATTTAATTCATGTCAAAAAATTTGCTGGCGGTGATGTTCTGATGTCAAATGATGTAAAGTTGCCTATTGGACGTTCTAAAATAAAAGAAGTTAAAGATTTGTATACCAAATTTATGATTATGAAGATGCATTAATATGATGGCATATAACTACCTGTTTCTTAACCTATGTGTCGTACTGGTGATGTGCTTTCAGGTCAATTTTTATTTCAACTCGGTTTTTGATAAGTCCAGTCGAAAGCCGAACAGAACGATGTATTTCATTATTTTCGGGTTGTTGAACTTCTTATATTTAACTGTCTATCTGACCCCTACGTTTTCCTCTATTTTGGCGTTATTTGTCATATTTAGCTTGGCTCAGTCTTATACCGTGGAAATAAAGACAAAGATCATTTTTTCCATTCTTTATGCTGTGTTGATCACCATCGTTAATCTTTTATCCCTGTATATTTTATATGCTGTAGACTCCGTTAAGATTAGCAACTATAGTCATTTGAGCGGACAGGATCACTTGATATTTTCTAAGGTTATGCTACTCAGCTGTATTATCATGTTTGCTGTCATTCAGATTATACGGCTATTCGCCAAACGCAGAACCTTCCCTTTGCAGCATCGTTACTATTTTTTATTTTTAATCGTTCCCATCATAAGTATATACCAGGTTAATGTTTTATCTGTTTATAGTGAAAAGAATATGTATTATTTTGGCTCTATTATTGGCTTTATTTCTTTAAATGTTTTTATTATATACATCTTCGATAATGTTATTGAAAAATTCCAGTTAATGCATGAAAATGCTCAACTACAACATCAGATGGACTACCAAGATGCTAACTACGAAAAAACGGTTCACAGCTTCAAAAATATAAAAAGAATCATTCATGATACACATCAACAGTTTTTGTATATTGACGAATGTATCAAGAGAAATGAATTAGCTGAGGCGAGTGAACATATTAAGATCACATTAAATAAAATCGAAGGAGCATATCAAAGGGTTAATACCGGTAATCTGGTTATAGATGCCCTTGTCACGAATAGTCTTAATATTGGACAAGCTAATGGCATAAAGGTAGATACCCAACTTAACTTATATTCACAGAAAGTAAATATTGAACGTTATGATTTATGTGTTGCTCTAGGGAATATGCTGGATAATGCCATAGAAGCATCTAAAAAGGTCAAGATTGCTGATGACAGGTACATTCTGATTAAAATACATTCCAATGAATCTGCGCTTTTCATTCACATTCTGAATCATGTGGAGAATGAAGTGGCTCATTTGCATAGTCAAAAATCAAACCTGGATGTTCATGGCATTGGCTTAACCAATATATCTAGAATATGTGATAAATACGGTGGGAATATGACCATTGAAACGAAAAATAAAGTATTCGATAATATGGTTTTATTACCATTTTATAAGGACATTCCTTAGACATCTTGTTGTTTAGGGATTGTTTTTTACGTTTAAGGGTGTTTTTTTATATAGAATCCTCGTTCGTTGTATGATCAGGTCAGTAATAAAGTCTGATGAAGCTATAAGAGGAGGAAATATGGAATGAAGAAAATAATAGCTGTGTTCGTTTCTGCTATGCTTTTTGTGCTGCCAATGACGAATACTTTTGCTCAAGGCACTCCTGAACCCATCAAGGAAAAGGCTCGCAGTCTGGCCTCAGAGCTGGTATCCAAATATGGTGCTAGCGGTGTGCAGTATGCCATTATGGACCATGGAAACATCGTATTATCGGATAGCGTGGGTGTAAAGAATAAAGCAACCAACGAGCCGATCACCAAAGATACGATGTTTGGTATAGGCTCTACAAGCAAAATGTATGTAGCTGCTGCAACGATGATGCTGGTGGATGCCCATAAGGTAGATATTGAGCAGCCGCTCACAACATACATTAAGGACTTTACAATGGCCGACGAAAGGTACAAAAAAATTACACCGCGTATGCTGTTAAATCATTCGTCAGGCCTTTACGGCGCCCACTTAAAAAATAGTATGTTATTTAATGACAATGATACAAAAAATCATGATGAGCTCTTGCTAAGGTTGCAATCAGAAACTTTAAAATCAAACCCTGGCGAATATTCCGTATATACCAATGATGGATTTCAATTGCTCGAAATATTGGTTGAGCGGGTGAGCGGTCTAAGTTACACCGATTTCCTGGCAAAGCATATTAGTGCACCTTTGGGTTTGAAATCTACCAAAACACCTCTCGATCAATTTGATAGACAACAGCTGTCCAAAACTTATTTTCCTGCGATTGAGGGGGCCTTACCGGTTGAAAATGCCAATGTCATCGGGACAGGGGGCTTATACTCCACCGCGGAAGAGGTGGTTATGTTTTCAGAAGTATTAACGGGGAACAAACCCGATATTTTATCTAAGCAATCAGCCAAGTCCATGCAAAGTCATGAATATCGAAATGGAGTATGGGTACCTGAAGAGACAAACAGCTTTAATTATGGACTTGGTTGGGATGCGGTTCAGTTGGCACCGTTTAGTGATTACGGAATAACTGCGTTATCTAAGGGTGGGGATACTGTTTTGTATCACTCTACTTTGATCACCATACCAGAGCATCATATTTCTATGGCTGTGCTTTCATCTGGAGGTTCTTCCATCCTGGATAGTATTTTTGCTTCTAATGTTTTATTGGAGCTTCTAAAAGACAAGGGCATCATTAAAGGCATTCTACCAGGTAAAACCTTTGAACCTCCTGTAAAAGTGGAAATGCCATCTGATTTACTTACTTATTCTGGATTATATGGAACTGTGGGTACAACCATCAATGTAGAAATTAAAAACGGAGAGCTTGAATTACCAGCTTTTCTGGATGGAATAGTCCCGGCGCAAAAATATGTGTATACAGGCAATGGAGAATTCAAAAGCAGTGATGGCAGTGTAGCCATAGGCTTTGACAAACAAAAAAATGGGAAAACGTATATTAAGGCTAACTTCTACGTAAACTTTCCGGGATTAGGTCAAATGGTTATGGTGACTTATGAATATCAAAAGCTGGATGCCAATCCTCTAAATACTACTGTTAAAAAGGCATGGGAACATAGAAACGGGAAAAATTATTATGCCCTGGATGAAAAGATATCTTCTATTTTTTATTTGGCCCCATCATTTATAACGAAAAAAATATCCGTTGATCATGATGGATACGCAAGTGGTACTAAAATTGTGGATGAGAATAAAGCCGTTAATGCTGTTGAGATTCCTGTTATGAGTGGAAGAGATGCATTTGATTTGAATTTTACTACCAAGGATGGTTCAGAGTATTTAACCATAGATGGACAGTCCTACATCAGTGAGGATGCTATTAAACCTGTCCTGGGCGGGAAATCAGTGTACACCATACCATCGAATGGTCAAGCCACATGGTTTAAAATAGATAAAAACGTAGCCCATAAAACGATGACCGTTGATGTTCCAACAAGGGGAGGGTACGCTGTCTATGATGAAAACGGAACGGTTGTAGATTTTTCAACTGCCAGCCATAACAATTCGGTTGTGCTGCCCAAAGGTGGCTTGATCGTTTTGGGTGGCAATGCAGGGGATAGATTTAAAATCAATTTGAATTAAGCGTGTAGCCGCTCCTGAAAAATTTAGGAGCGGCTATTATGATAGGATGAGTTCTTTATTTTGGATTGTGTGTTTTTTGTCCCTTTTGCAGTAACACTTACCCCCACGAGGAAGTTACTATATTATGTGATATACTTCATTCCAGGATTTCTGAGGGGTGTTTTTTTTGTCTACTAATGTCCTGCGACAACGACTTTTACGAAATCATATGTGAGAATCTTTTCACTACGGTAAATTCACATATTAGTCTATATAAAATGAGAAAAATATCGGGGTGTATACACTTTAATAGATACATTTATCCATAACTCTCTAGATGATATTTCAACCAAGTTTATTCACCACCTCATACATACTACATAGTGTATACAATATTCTCGAGGAGAGACAGGAACATATATTATTGAAATATGATGAACAATAATGGTTAAAATGATGTCATTGCATATACAGCGCGGAATGATGAAGACATGTTTTTTCACGTTTAACAATGTTAAAATAATAGAATAATTGGAGACTTGGCATGAAGAGAAGGCAGGTTGAATCAATGAAACCAAAACTGAACGATGTTGCACAATTAGCTGGAGTTTCACCGACTACGGTTTCTCGCGTACTTAATAATCGTGGCTATATCAGTCAAGAAACGAAGGATCAAGTTCATAAAGCGATGCAGGAGCTAAATTATTTTCCTAATGATGTAGCTCGGTCATTATTTACTAAACGGACAAATCTGATTGGATTAATCATTCCAACTACGAGCAACCCATTTTTCGGAGAGCTGACTTTCCATATAGAGAATATTTGTGCGTCATTAGGCTATAAGCTGTTGCTATGTAACAGCTTAAATCAGCTGGATAAAGAAGAGTCTTATGTAGATATGCTTATGCGAAATCAAGTTGACGGTATTATCGTCGGTACACACAACCGAGGTATCGTAAATTATGAACAGAAGAATATTGCAGTTATTGCGATCGACCGTTTCCTATCCGATTCAATCCCAGTTGTAGGATCGGATAATTATATGGGTGGAAAACTGGCATCAGAGCTGCTTATTGAAAAGGGGTGCAAGCATATCTTACACATAAATGGCCCTGTTGAATTGGAAACACCAGCAAGTTTAAGAAGAAAAGCATATGAAGATGTGATGGAGCAGTATAGTCGAGAGGCAATTACCTATGAAGTACATGATCCCTTTCACCAACAGAATCACGATGAACCGATTAAACGCTTGCTCGATGAACATCCTGAAGTAGATGGATTGTTCGCGAGTAATGACATGGTGGCAGCGTCTTTTATTGCTGAAGCAAGAAGAAGAGGAAAACGGGTTCCTGAAGATATCCGCGTAGTTGGATATGACGGAACAGAAACAACCCGCAATCTTCTCCCTGAATTGACAACCATTCAGCAACCAATACAGGAGATCGCGAGATCTTCCATAGAGTTACTTATTAAAGAAATTGAAGGTGGCTTCAGTGATGTCCCGCGAGAAACCTATCTACCCGTGAAACTCATTGAAGCTAGTACAGCTTAATACAATTCCCATAGTTTTCAGCATTGTGATATAAGATGGAGCTATCCTTATTAGAGTAATTGAAATCAAAGAGGAGAGCTCTTTTTCTTTCGAAAATATGTCAAGCGGTTGACATATGAAAGCGGTTGACATATAATCAGTCTGTAAATACGAAAGTGCTTTCATTTACATTAAATGTTCAACTAAGAGGAGCGTTCGATATGAGAAAGTCAAAGAGCATGTACTGGAAACTAAGTGCCTATTTCTTCTTTTTCTTCTTTACTTGGTCAGCAAGTTATTCATTGTTCTCCATCTGGCTAGGACAAGAAATCAGTCTAAATGGTGCTGAAACAGGTGTTATCTTTACTGTAAACGCTATCTTTGCGCTATGTATGCAACCGCTTTATGGCTATATATCTGATAAAATCGGATTGAAGAAGCATATTTTATTTCTAATCAGTTCTTTGCTCTTATTTGTTGGTCCTTTCTATATCTTTATCTATGGGCCGTTACTTCAATACAATGTATTTCTCGGCGCCATTGTAGGTGGCTTTTACTTGGGTATTGCTTTTTTGGCAGGGATCGGAGCTATTGAATCTTATGTCGAGAAAATCAGCCGAAAATATGAATTTGAATACGGGAAATCTCGTATGTGGGGCTCGCTAGGTTGGGCAGCAGCAACATTTTTCGCTGGTCAGCTCTTCAATATCAACCCTAACATTAACTTCTGGATTGCATCAGTATCTGCTGTCATTCTGTTTATCATTATGATGACAATTAAAGTTGAAATGACAGATTCCGAAATGGAGCGAGCAGAATCTGTTAACTTTAAGCAAATCGGCTATTTGTTTGCAAATAAGCATTTGTGGTTCTTCATTTTATATGTTCTTGGCGTTACCTGTATTTACAATGTGTATGACCAACAGTTCCCAAATTACTTTTCATCGACGTTCTCAACGGTTGCATTAGGCAATCAAGTTTATGGTTACTTAAATTCCCTACAAGTGTTCTTGGAAGCAGGCATGATGTTCTTAGCGCCTTTCATTGTCAACAAAATTGGAGCAAAAAAGGGTCTGATATTGGCAGGATTCTTGATGGCATTCCGGATCATGGGTTCAGGCTTAGTTATTGGACCTTATGGTATCTCAGCTATGAAATTGATTCACGCATTGGAACTGCCAATCATGCTGATTGCCGTATTTAAGTACTTGGCTGCTAATTTCGATACGCGTCTGTCTTCGATCTTGTATCTGGTGGGATTCCAGTTTATGAGTCAGGTAGGAGCTTCGATCTTCTCGCCAATCGCCGGTATGTCTTATGACATTAGAGGTTTTGCAAATACGTACGTGATTATGGGTGTATTCGTATTTGTCTTTACAACAATCTCAATCTTTACCTTAAAGAAAGAACCGAAAAATCTGGATCCCAAGCCTAACAAGCATATTGAAACAGCATAGGAGGAAGACAAATGAACACATATAATAACAATACAAAGCAAGCTGAGGAAGCATTGAAACAGGCAGAAGCAAAAATGAACAAGCGGTACCGGTTAGGTTATCATATTATGGCACCAGCAAACTGGATTAACGACCCCAATGGATTAATCCAATTTAAAGGTGAATATCACGCCTTCTATCAGCATCATCCTTATGATGAGAACTGGGGTCCAATGCATTGGGGTCACGTGAAGAGTAAAGACCTTGTACACTGGGAGCATTGTCCGATTGCATTAGCGCCTGGAGATGCATGTGACCTTGATGGCTGCTTCTCAGGAAGCGCAGTAGATAATAACGGCGAATTGACATTAATCTATACTGGCCATCACTATATTGATCAACCAAACAATATCTTTTTCCAAAATCAAAATGTGGCAGTAAGTACAGATGGCATTCATTTTACAAAACTAGGGCAGAATCCCGTAATCGCTGAACCTCCAACAGATAGCTCACAGCATTTCCGTGATCCGAAGGTATGGAAGCATGAGGATACATGGTACATGATCCTAGGTAACAGCACGAAAGAAGATCTGCCGCGTGTTATTCTATATACATCTCCTGATCTTAGAACTTGGACCTATCATGGTGTGCTTCTGCAGGGAGATAAGAATATGGGCTTCATGTGGGAGTGCCCTGATTTCTTTGAACTGAACGGTAAGCATATATTTATGTTCTCCCCGCAAGGCATTGATGCGCAAGGAGATAAGTACAATAATTTGTTCCAGACGGGATATTATGTTGGCGAATATAATTATGATAGTAATGAATATAAACATGGAGAGTTCATCGAGTTGGATAATGGTCATGACTTCTATGCGGTTCAAACTTTTCTAGATGATCAAGGTCGCCGCATTGCGATTGGTTGGATGGATATGTGGGAATCGGATATGCCGACGAAAGCAGACGGCTGGTCCGGAGCATTGACGATCCCACGTGTAATTACGCTGGGTGCCAATAATAAATTGCTGATGAACCCAGTAGAGGAAATGAAGTTGCTTCGTCAAAGCGAACATGTTTTGCACCAATATTGCGCTATTTCTGGAAGTTACTTGACGGAAGTTGAAGCGGATCTGCTTGAAGTGAAGGTCGTGTTCGACCTGACGAAGTCAAGTGCAGATCTGGTAGGCTTGAAGCTTCGCGGTACAGGTGAGGAGGAAACGGTTATCACTTATTCTATCCCGGGTCAGAAACTTATGCTTGATTGTTCTAAATCAGGCAAAAAGACGGATGGAGTACGTCAAACAGCCTTAAGTGCAGAGGGGCAACTGACGTTACATGTATATCTGGATCGCTCATCCATTGAAATATTTGCTAATGAAGGGCAAGCTACGATGACAAGTCGCATCTATTCGAGTGAAAAACTGCTAGGCATAGAACTCGTAACGGAGGGCGGAGAGGCTCTAGTAAATGAGTTGACATACTGGAAATTGAAAGATATTTGGCAAGCTTAATAACTCGAAGAAAAGGTTGCTTTCTGAGTCCTTGTATTGACTTAGAAAGCAACCTTTTCTTATTGATAGTTAATCTGACTGCTATCGAAAAGAAAATTGAATACGAGCGAGTCTGGCAATAGCGACTTTCCCCGGAAATGCCCATCTACATGATAGCCAATTTTAAACCGAGCCTGGTTTCTGCGTATCTCCAATCATGCCCTTTTGCGAAAAAGTCTGCAAGAGAACGTTTCCATTATTCGGCGTTGGATTCGCTGAAAAGACCACCCCTGCCGGTTTAGCATTTCCCGCAACCCGTAGGAGCATCAAAGGTTAGGATACTCCAAGTTTTGTACTGCTGTCCCGAATTTCTAACTGATGAGATATGGACCAGTGGACAGCCGCCAATTCTTCTCCTCTAATAAGCTTAATGAGATTGCGGGCGGCGACCATGCCAAGTTCGGATGCTGAATATCGGACAGTTGACAATTTAGGCCGGATTATTGTAGCCATGTCAATGTCGTCAAATCCGAAGAAAGAGACCTGTTCAGGTATTTTCACCCCATTTTCAGCCAGAAAGTTCATAGCGCCTATGGCAACTCGGTCCGTTGCGCAGAACACCGCACTAGGCAGTGGGCCTGAATGATAAAGTTTTCTCATAGAGGTTATGCCATCTTCAACTGAAAAGCCGCTTTCCAACACACGTTCGGGGCGTACTGGCAGGTGAGCGGCCTTCAATGCCTGTTCATAGCCCAAAAAACGCTGATTGCTCACTGAAATATCCCCCGCTGGTCCCTGCAGCATCGCGATATCCTGATGACCCTGCTGTATTAGATAAGTTACCGCTTCAAAAGCAGCCGTTATGTTGTCAACATGCACGGAAGGAATGGTTTGGTCTCGGAAATCCCGTCCGACAAGGATGCAGGGAATTCCCGCCGCTTCAATGAGCGCGAATAGCGCATCCCGGATTCCGCTTACCGATATAATAATTCCGCTCGCCTGCATTTCACGGAACATATTGTAATAGTGTAATTCAGAGTCCGCGTCTCCCCCTGACAAGGCGATTATGACATCAAAGCCGTATAGATGCGCTACTTGATTGATGCCTTCAACCATGTCATCAAAAACGTTGTTTTTAATCGCGGGCAGAAGTACCCCAATCAAAGATGTATTATTCTTTACCAATGTCCGTGCTATGGCATTTGGACGGAATTGAGTGGCTTCAAGAACATCCAGAACTCGTTTGCGTATTTCACTGTTGACCGTCTGGCTATTATTGATCACTCTGGAAACTGTAGAAATGGAGACGTTGGCCATTCGAGCCACATCTTTTATAGTCATTTTCATTGTACACACCGACTTTCAAGCAAGTATTTATTTAGAAAATAGGTTCTCAAAGTGGATTGAATTTATTATATCAGTTTATTGAATTGTTTATTGAGTTTAACAAAGATTCTAGAGCAAAGAAAGCGCTTGACCTTGGTTTATAAGGAGAGTATAATCAACTCCGGAAAACGTTTTCTAGTATTTTTTGGACGAACATAGTTGTTTTTACCAATAATCGGCTGGATTCAGGGTATTTCAGCTTGTTTTTTTGATAATTAAGAAAACGTTTTCTTTATAACCTTGAATTGTAGAGAATAACAAGGGAAAAGGAGCATGAGCATGAGAAGTTCAAGCGATATTGTTGTAAGGGGAAATGAGGCTTCAGTGCAAACCGGTTCAATTATTACGCTGAAAGAAAAAATTGGTTATGGATTCGGTGATTTTGCCAGCCAGTTGCTGTTTGCCGCCGCAATGACTTTTCTGTCCTACTTTTACACAGATGTAATCGGGATCAGCGCTGGGGTCATTGGTACTTTAATGCTAGTTGCACGCGTACTGGATGCGTTTATTGATGTCGCGATTGGGGCTTTGATCGATAAAACAAAGAGCAGACACGGGAAGGCACGTCCTTGGTTACTGTGGATGTCCGGGCCATTTGCATTGTCTGGAATTCTCTTGTTCACGGTTCCAAGTGGAAATATGACGATCACTATTCTATACATTTACGTTACCTATCTGCTGATGAACTTTATTTATTCCAGTATTAATGTCCCTTATGGTGTGCTTAATTCCATGATAACGCAGGATTCTTACCAGCGTTCTCTGCTTAATATTTTTCGTATGAGTCTGGCGAATATTGGTGCCTTGCTAATTAATTATTTCACCCTCCCGTTAGTGAAGTCATTCGGCGGCGGTCAAAAAGGGTGGATTTTCACCTTTATTATATTTGGCTTGCTCGGAACCTTCTTATTTCTTGTTACCTTCTTCAGTACCAAAGAAAGGGTTACTCCATCTGTTGTACAAAAGCCAATTCCGTTTGGACGCGCTTTTGGAGCGCTGATGCGTAATAAGTATTGGAAATTGATCCTTGGGTTTGCTGTGGTCTATTTTATAAATAACGCACTGGGCACAGGTATGAATATTTACTACGCACGTTATGTGTTAAAAGACGCCAATCTGATTGGAGTGCTCGGCATATCCTTACTGCTTCCTTCCCTGCTTGGTTATATGCTATTGCCCCCCATCGTCAAGCGGATCGGTAAACGAAATTCCTCCATTATCGGAAGTATCCTCCTTATTGTCGGGTCGCTTGTCATTGCCGTCAGTCCCACAAGTCTGATGGCGGTCTGTCTGGGACTCGTTATTAAAGCGCTTGGACATGCCGCTATTCTCGGAACCTTCTTTGCCATGTTGGCAGATACCATTGAGTATGGCGAATGGAAGACAGGGATGCGCACCGAAGGACTGGTGTACAGTGCGGGTAGTTTCGGCACAAAAGCGGGAGGCGGTTTGGGAGCGGCACTTATCGGTTGGGGGCTGGCATTGGGAGGATATGCTGGTGGACAAGCTACAATCAGTGCTACTGCGCTAGCGTCTATTCATTTCATGTTTATCTACGTTCCAATTATCTTGGCTCTCCTGCAAATTTTATTGCTGGCATTTTACAATCTAGATAAATTATTTCCGGGTATTGTCAAAGAGCTTGAATTCTTAAAAAACGCTGAATAGCTACTGGGTAAATAAGGTAGCCCATGAATGAACTCACCCTATTGTTGAAGTGACTAGCAGTAGGGCAGTTCAAGAGGGGCTACTTTTTTCATTGAAGTAATGGGCAGTATTATTCAGTGGGAGACAAATTAAAACGGCTATTCCCCGATCGGGCAAGAAAATAAGAATATTCGTAAGATGATTAATATTTATAAAAGATCTTTGAATAGAAATTCAGTCGAAACTATCAAATGTGTGCTGTGGCATAACCCTTGGATCATAATAAAGAGTTATCCCTGTATGTAATGGAGAATATGAGTTAGTATATCCTATAACCATTCGGCAGAGGAAGCATCTAATATAAAGTTTAGAAAACGACAGATTATTCAGAGGTTAAAAACAAAGCCTTTAAAGGGTCAATAAACAAACTACCCTACATCATATTCCGAATAAAACGCTTTAAACCTATCTACAAATAACCATTAGAGCAGCGATGTTTCCCATGAGTGAAGTATCGCTGCTTTGCTTTGTTGATTGATGGCATATGCGGATAATCAGTAGGCTGGAATCGTTAATGCGAATGAGTAAATTTCGTAATCTCCAGCATCTGGTCGGTCATATGCGATGCAGAAAATTGAGAGTTAGACTGTACCGTTCTTTCCTAAAGGCACAGACTTTGCCCAAGTATCCGATGTGGCTTTGGAGCGTTCGCTTGATTTAATCAACCATTGCCCGAAAATGTAAGGGGTGGAAAACCGCTCACGAATCTTTCACAAATCCCTTAATGGTTTTTTTTAATATCCTGCAAGTTTGCATTAGATAGAATTTCAGCATTCACTCCGAAGAATGCGTTTCCTGCTTCGGTATCGCCATTAAGATAGTACATAAACCATGCGGTTACATATCCGTCTGCATAGTAAAGCATTTGCCCATGATCGGCATCATTTCTTCTTGCCATCACTTTTGTGACATTATTGGGGATGTCGTTATAAAGTTTTTGCAGGCTTTCCAGAGGTGCAATCTGCTCATCTGTGTTGCCAGTGGAACCAATAATCATAGTTGGTGCTTTGATGAGCGTAGGATCAGACGTCCATTGCAGAGCTTCGCTCATCACGGTCTTCGCGGAACTCAACATTACAGCAGCTTTATAGATGTCAGAATGCTTCTGATCTGTAATAGCGTTTATTACACCGATGCCGCCCTGTGAATGTCCGGTAATACCAATATGGTCGAGGTCTATCTTCTTATAAAAAACATTATCCCCACCATTGATTTTATCTTTGTATTCATTCAAAAGCTCAAGATACCGAACAGACATTTCAGCGGAAAACCCATTCCATGCATACTCTTCTTCTGTGGCAATTGTGATAAATCCCCAAGAGGCAAGATGTTTTTGCAGTGCTTGATATTTAGAGCCTGTGATCCCTGTTCCGTTGACAAATACAACAACGGGGAGCGATCTATTCATTTCGGATATATCCGCCGGAAAAAAAATCTCATATTTCTTAAATGACATCATAGCGGCACTTTCAAAATAACTTACCTCGTGCTCACCCATAGCTATATACTTTGCTTCCAACTCGCCGCCTGTTTTGACTGTTTCCGTATAATTATTCGGAACGGCAGGATTATTTGCTAAGTAAATCAACAAAGCGGCAATCAATACTGCAATGATAAAAATAATACAACCAGTAATTTTCAACATCTTTTTCATGCACGTAAATCTCCTTAACTCTCAATAAATTATAAATTTAGCGTAGGTCTTGTGGATTGTCTGCCTTGTTTCCTTGAAGTAGTATACCTGATCTGAATAAACTGAAAATAAACTGATGTAAGCATAGACCGATTACCGATTAGTTTAGTTATATATCTAAATAAAAAGCATATGTAGTTAACTTGAATAGGTAGCATAATGAAGTACGATTTCTCATTTCATATGACAAAAAGACTCAAGAAGAGATAAACACGGGCGGAAAAGCCTGCTCAGACATATGTTGAAGCCGTATAACCTGAAAGAGATATTGTCTTGTTAAGCGTAATATATGAATAGTAACCTTAAGCGTAATGAATTAGGAAATATTAAACTTCAAATTTAATTAATAAACCTGCTTTTTTGACGGTTATTCTTAAGTTTTTCGTTTTCACTTTGGATAGTAGAGAAGGTAGTTTTTAAAAATAGTACCTTCTCTAAATCTGTCACATTTTGTTGCCTCAAACAGCTATCTGTCTATTCACTCCCCATATATCGTTCCAGGTACTCATTCAACTTTTCTATATATTTTAAATATAGCTTATTGTCATTTTGCAGACCGTGCCCCGAATGAGGAAACTCGAAATAATCATGGGGAACATTGTTTTCTTCCAATGCGTTGATCAGATATTTTACTGTTCCGAACGGAGCGACCTTATCGTATTTTCCATAGGCAGCTAGCGTTGGTACAGAATTTTTATCAATCCACATAAACGGTGAAATATCTTTGACTGCTGTATCATAGCTTGCTTTTCCTATCATATCTGTTGTAATCGTGTTACCAGACATAACGCTGAATAAATTTGCTGCTGCCTCTGGATTCTGATCCAAACCGTAGGTAGCCCAGTCCTCTGGATAAAAGCTCGGTGGTCCTACCATCTCAAATACCATTTTTACAGGAATAGGAGAGGTGTCCGCATCACGGTAAGCATACAATAGCGCCAAAGTTCCACCTGCCGAGCCACCGGATATCGCCATTCTATCGAGATTGTAGCCTAACTTTTCCGCTTCCGCTTTTACAACTGGAATACTTTTTTTGATTTCCTGTGACATAGTATATACACTGGCTTCGGGATTATTTTCATTACGCAGCGTATAATTAATACCAGCGGCGACATAACCTTTTGAAGTAAGCCATTTCAGCATATTGGCGTCATCACTTTTGTCACCAGTTGAAAAACCTCCTGCATGGAGATATACGACAAGACCATAGCTTTTCTTTGTATTATCTGCTGGAACATAGAGATCAAATTTATTTTGCTCCTTATCGTCATAGGCGATATCTGAATATGCATGCCCAACGGTGTCATTCCAATGAACTTGCATCTCTCCAGACAGTGGATTGTATGTCATTTTGATGATTGCTGAAGCCGCGAACACAAGAATAAAAACACCAACATAAATAGATCCCCGCAACATTTTTTTTCTGCCTTTTCTCTCATTTTTCATAAGAAGTTACCTCCAAACAGTGTACCGCGAGCAAAAAACTCATAAATGCCCGCACTGCAAGACGGCCCAAAACGGCAGCTACGATGATAACTAAAATCAGAATAACCATGCGTTTTTGTGAAAGTGTCATCTCTTAATCTCCTTATCAATTTCTTCGTGATGTTACCCCTTGAGTTGTTTTATCCTAATGTTCAGACTTTTTTCCGTGCCGGAATTTGGGCCTTTTTACAACATACCGAACTATACGCTAGGGAGCTGATATCGATTGGTCACTTAATTGGCTCAACTACAATTTTAACAAGAGTGATCAGAGGTCTTTTGTTATCATATTTTCTCCTTTATCTAGAATACATCCGTTGTATGAACTCCATAAAATAGACGTATCATTTTTTGTGTAACAAATGTATCATTGGTTAAAATCAGAATCAATGAATCGATAGAAAATGATACAGAAAGGAAAAAATGTAACGTGGAAGATAAAAGATTGAAAAACACACATGTGAAGCTTCAAATTACAAAATCACTTCTTGATTTGTTGAAAATGAAAGAACTTAAGGCGATTTCAATCAGTGATCTTACCTCAACAGCACAAGTAAGTCGCGTTTCGTTTTACAGGAATTATGATGAAAAAGAAGATGTGCTGAAAGAATATCTTTATAAATTAATAGACAGTTGGTATAAGGAATATCAAGATAGTGGTGGTACATCGGAAGATGAACTTTTGGGGAGTTTGTTTGGACACTTTAGTAAAAATAGAGATTTTTATCTGCTTCTTAGCCAAAGGAAATTGTTCTATCTGCTGAAGGAAATACTCAAAGAACTATTCGGACCAAAACCAGAATATCCAAACTTCGGTGCTTATGTAGCAGCTTATTTTTCATATGGATTGTTCGGATGGATTGAAGAATGGTTTGCTAGAGGTATGCAGGAAACTTCAGAAGAGATGACTTTACTTCTGAAAAATCGTGATTTAAATAAAAATTAATCTCCTGAGGTTGTTGGGATTTGGACATTTTCCAGAAGTGAATAATCCCATTTTCTCAATTTAGATGCTTAGAAAATGGGATTATTTCTAGGGTGAAGGAAGAATCACTTCAAAAGTTGTACCTGTGTCATCTGAGCTTACAACCCGGATCGTCCCACCATGCAGCATAACAATCTTTTGCGCAATACTTAAACCCAATCCATTGCCAGGGGAGGCGTGAGAAGGATCTCCTTGATAGAATTTATCAAATATGTGTTTTTGCTGATAGGCATCAATCCCTGGACCGTTGTTGTGAATAGATATACTAACATGTTGAATCTTCGAATTCATATCGATTGTGATCTCGGAATTCGAAGGCGAATACTTAATGGCATTGTCCAGAAGATTGATCCAAACTTGACTAAGCATATCTTCATTTGCAGTAACCATCAGTTCAGACGAATCAAACTGAAAGCTTATATTTTTCGCCGACCATTTCGGCTCCAACAATACAATAACCGTTCGGATGTGTTCGGTTAAGTTAAAAGTCGTTTTCTCAGTGATGATGGCTTGGCTTTCGATCTTGGATAACTGAAGCACATTTGTAGCAAGTTCTGCCAAACGTTCCGATTCATTGATGATGATATCCAAATACTCATTGCGTTCCTCATCTGATAAGTTTTTTCTTTTCAAAACTTTCGTGTACCCTCGTAAGGAAACGATCGGTGTTTTAAATTCCTGCGAAAAATTATTAATAAAATCGGACCGCAGCATTTCAAGACTACCGAGTTCTTCAGCCATGTGATTAAAACTTCTGTTCAACTTTCTTAACTCTTTTGGCCCCTTAAGGTGAATACGGACGGAAAAATTCCCTTTGGCCAGCTCTTCAGAAGCATGTATGACTTTTCGAATGGGAGAGAGCGGGATTCGGCTAAATATCAACGATGCAAGAATACTGACCAGAATACTCACTGTTCCAAAATATGTAACAAGCACTAAGCCACCTCCTGAATTTGGATCTTCGGCAGGAGGGGAACTGTAGAGTCCGATATACACGAAAAACACGACAATGACCAACGAAAGAAAAATGGATATGAGCAAAATAAACAACACAATGAACGTAAACATAAAAGTTAGTCCAAACCCACGTAAAGATCTCTCTCTGATAAAGTTTATTATCCTTCTACTCACTATGTTTTACCGCCTTATAGCCAATTCCTCGGATGGATATGATTTCAAATTCCGGATAATCGCCAAATCGCTTTCTTAAACGGTTGATGTGAACATTTAACGTGATATCACTTGTTTCAGAGTCCATGCCCCAAATTTCATCCATTAGCTGAATGCGGGTGAAAATTTTATCTGGGTACGACAGCAATTTGTACAATAAATAAAATTCCTTCTGCGGCAGTGTCTGCACTTCATTCTCTCTTGACACCGATAATTCATCGTATTGCAACGTGATTTTTCCTATTTGAAGCTTCCGTTCATTCTGGATCTTGGCTCGCCGAAGCAAAGCCTTAATCCGAAGTAGCATTTCGTCTTCGTCGACAGGTTTGACCATGTAATCGTCTGTTCCTGCCATAAAGCCTTTACGTTTGTCTGCCGGTAAATGTTTGGCACTAACCATCAGAATAGGAATATCATTTTTGCTCTCGCGGATCGTTTGAGTCAACTCGAATCCATCCATTTGAGGCATCATGATATCAAGAACAATTAAATCAATATGCTGCTTGTCTAATAATTCTAATGCCACGATGCCATTCTCCGTCAAAAACACCTCGTATCCTGCAGACCCAATGATAGTTTTCATTAATTTGGCCGTATTTTTATCGTCTTCTACAACGAGAATTTGAAACATTCCCCTCAATCCTTTCCGTTACTCTTTAGTAACTGAACTGGCATTCTATCACAATGTACTGCTTGAAGTGAACAACGAGCACGACGCTTTTGTTTATTTTCAGTTTATATACTCATGGTAATATATGTCCAGCGAAGTACAATTCATCAAACCCCCGGATGTTCTGAATATCTAATATTTTCATTTGATTGTAAAATTAGGTGTTTGCCGGAGGCGCTGCTGAATATTCTGCTGGGCATCTACCCCGCTGCGGCAGGCCAGAATCGCAATGGTGAGATCCGCGAGCAGAAGTACGGCCATTCCCGTAGGCACGGCCCTTGCCCAGAGCTGGAACCCGGCGGTTTGCCAGGAGTGCGGCGACATTGTGGGGGAGGAGATGAAACGGTTAGGCGTGCACCTGTGGCTGGCACCGGCGATGAACATCCATCGCAATCCACTCTGTGGCAGGAACTTTGAGTATTTCTCGGAGGATCCTCTTATCAGCGGCAAATTGGCGGTTGGTATCATCTTGGGAGCCCAGAAACATCCGGGCTGCGGTGCCACGGTCAAGCATTTTGTCTGCAACAACCAGGAAACCAACCGCTTCAATTCCAATAGCGTGGTCAGCGAACGGGCAATGACATCATGATGCCTGGCGGCAGGAAAACCATGAAGGTTTGATGAACGCTTTGAACAATGAGACGGCAGCCTATCCGCTGACCCGCGCAAATCTGGAGAAGTGTCTTCGAGAGAGGCGCAGAACCCTCTATGTTTGTTATAATGACATATTTTATATTGTTTCTTCTAAGACATTAAGGGGATGAATACTGAAGATAATGCCGTATTTGAAGGCAAAACGATTGCCAGATAATTTGCCGGTATATAATTATGCACCCGATGTTGTATAGTTTATTTCATATTAGCTTAATGTTAGTAAAGGTGTAAAACAGCAGACATTAATTAATGGTGTTTGCTGTTTTTTTTATCAGCATGTTACATTTAATGCTTTATGTATCGTTTTGTCTTGGTTTATTGATTCAACTATTATCTGATGATACATTTGTTACACGAAAAAACTATCATCATACTCAGGAGGAAATAGTGAAAATATTAAAAAGGATATTGTTAGTTGTGTTTATCATAGTTATTGTAATTATTCTGGCAGTTATAGCGTTGTTTGCATTTCAGTCATACCGCTTTGATAATTATTATAAGTTTGTAAAGACTGATAAGCCAATAGAGGCACAATATACAGCTCTTGGACCAAATGAGGTTTCTTCTGTAGAATTCGATGCAGAAAATGATACCTATAAAAAATATGAAATTTGGTATCCGTCCGAAATGAAAGATCGTTCATCTGCATATCCTCTCGTTGTATTGGCAAACGGGACGGGAACCCCGGCATCAAAATATAAATCTGTTTTTAAACATCTTGCATCATGGGGGTTTATTGTTGTTGGCAATGAGGACTTGAATTCTCGAACGGGAGCTTCATCGTCTGCAAGCCTTGACTTTATGCTAAAGCTGAATGAGGATAGGGAGAGCGATTTTTATGGGAAAATTGATGTTGATAACATTGGGATCGGCGGACATTCGCAGGGAGGCGTGGGAACAATAAATGCCGTAACCAATCAGGAGAACGGTGATTTCTACAAAGCTATGTTTACGGCAAGCGCCACTTCAAGCTTCTGGGGACAGCAAAGCCAATTGGGAACCGATTGGAGTTACGACGTATCCAAGATCAAAATCCCTTACTTCATGGTTGCTGGTACGGGAGATTTTGATGCGGGAACTGCAGAAGACATAACGGCTACAGAAGGGCAAGGAATTACTCCGCTTTGGTCACTTAATACGAATTATTCCAATATTCCCGATACGGTAACCAAAGTTATGGCTAGGCGCGTAAACACTGACCACAGCGATATGGTGAACCATGCAGACGGATATATGACAGCCTGGTTTATGTATTGGCTGAAAGGTGATGTACAAGCGGGTAACGCATTCTTTGGTGACGATGCAGAGTTACTTGAAAATGCGAACTGGCAGGATGTTATTAGAAGTCAATGAATTATTTTTATATACAATTACAACAATGTTATATACCTGATAAAGGACTGGATTCCAGTCCTTTTTTAGTTGAGTTGGAATTACTTCGTAAGATTGCTACAGAACAGAAATATTAAGTTAAAAATATCCGTTTGTGTTTTATTTGGTTATAGGCATCATCATATCAGTTTATTTTCAGTTTATTCAGATCAGGTATATTACTTCAAGGAAAATAAGACACAAGACAGTAGACATCCTCAACAAATATCAAGGAGAATTCAATGAGAAAAATGATTAAAATAATAGGCATGTGTATATTGATATTCATTCTTTTGATCGTGGGACTGAGAATTAAAAATGTGTTATTCCCTCCAAAAGTTGATAGCAGTGAACTAGATATTGATAAGATATTTGCACAACAGGCGCAATCCCAAGAAGGACTTCATCCTCTTGAAAATATTGAGCAGAGAACCATTGATATAAAATACATCAACAAGGACAATATAGTGGACACCCGACAAATGAGGCTCTATATTCCGAAGGATGCGGAGCAGCCGATCCCCGTCATCTATATTCCTCACTATGAAATGACCGAGGATGCTGTGGAATTGCGCAAGTATCTAGCTGAAGGGTGGATGGTTGCTTCACCGACGAAATTTGATAATAAATACAACGGTCAGCTGACCGATGATGATCTGGTTTTCAATAATGCCGCCTTATATACGCTTCGTCATATGGAAGAAGTCGATCATCAAAGAATCGCCCTCGTTGGGGGCAGCGCAGGTGGATACACGACACTGATGCTTAACGCTTTGCAAATGGGGATTAATGCTTCGATCGCGAATTCACCGATTGCTAATGTGTACTTTAATTTTTATCAGTATTTTCCCGAAGGAAACCAATTGAACAACAACAAGATGGGCTGGGTTATGCTTAAAGGATTGTTTAAAATGATCACTGCGGAGATAACGGCGAAAGAAATGCTGAAAACGATGATGGACTTACCGATTCCGTTTCTAGGTATGGTATCCGGCATGTTTGAGCCGATCTTAGATAATTTTCCGGATAAA
Organism: Paenibacillus sp. EKM211P; assembly: GCF_011066175.1. Lineage (NCBI taxonomy): Bacteria > Bacillati > Bacillota > Bacilli > Caryophanales > Paenibacillaceae > Paenibacillus > Paenibacillus sp. EKM211P. The sequence continues at coordinate 17,122 of NZ_JAAMNS010000010.1, read as the reverse complement.
GAAGACATCTCAAGATGGGAAGCATTCTCCCCGGTTGCACTGGCAAATCATTTTAGTAGTCCTCTGGTCATCAATCATGTTACGTCTGATGTTTTGGTTCCAGTCGATCAGATTTCAAGACGATTCACCTATGAAGAAAACGGAAGTTCAATGCCGGAGGGGTTTTCGACAAGACTGAATAGCAGCTATCCGGGAGTTCTCGGACATACTTTGGAAGAAGAACTGCCTTCAGACCTCACAAGAACAGTGCACATTATTATTACTGACCCGGATAAAGACAGCATACTTCCTTATGACAGTAAGAAACCGTTCAACCTGAACATTTACGACGATGGAACTGTAGAATCTTACGGGAGCCACCGAGCGACATCCGGAACAGGTGTAACCGATGATATTCCGTATCTCAGAGATATGCTCTCCCGTAGCTTGGCAGAAACAGAAATGCTGCTACCTGGAAAGCTTCTTCTGCTTTTGGATCGTTATCAGGGAGAGAGTATACAATTACCTGCTCATCAAGGAATTGATGATACTGTTTATTGCTCCCTTGTCATTTATCAGCAGGAAGTCGTAGAGGAATTAAATCAGTGGGCAGAAAACCATTCTATGAATGAATTGAATCATTTTATTCAGGGATCAATCACAGATATCGATGATACCATATTAAAGAACCAGTACACAGCCACATGGAAAGAGATAAAGGAAAAATTATCACGAATGTAAATTAGTTACTGCAGCATCTCGTTAAAAATTTAACAGGATGCTGCAAACTTGATTTATTTAGCTGGCTCTGAATGAAGGACGAGATGTGGATACACAGAAAAGGGCAGCAGAAACAATACATTAGCTATCCTGCCAATATGTGATTTTATTATTTGTAATCTGCGTTTATCGTTGTTTCTTTCCATTGTTCTATGCTGGCAAGCATGTTGTTAAATTTATAGGTTGATGCATCATAGGCTTGTTGAACAAGCAACAAATGAAGTGGAGGTTTCGTTGTTTCCACGACTTTAATAACCGCTTCAGCAGCCTTTACAGGATCTCCAGCTTCTTGACCAGCACCAAGTTGAATACCTTGCAGCATATGGCCGACAATAGATTCTTTAAGCTCAGGTATGCTTGTCTCAGTCTTGGCAGAAGAACGGCCACCCCATTCTGTACGAAAACTGCTTGGCTCCATTAAAGTCACATAAATATTAAAAGGAGCCAGTTCTTGCGCAAGACTTTCGGAAATACCTTCAACGGCGTATTTTGTTGCGTGATAATACCCGAGAGTTGGGAAGGAAGTTAGACCGCCAATGGACGAGAAGTTTATAATGTGACCACTTTTTTGTGAGCGCATGTAGGGAAGTACAGTATTCGTAATATGCATGAGTCCCCAGAAGTTAATTTCGAACATCTTACGCGTTTCTTCTTCTACGCTTTCCTCAACAGAGCTAAAATATCCGATACCTGCATTGTTCACGAGCACATCAATACGTTTAAACTTCTCAATCGTATGGTCAACCGCATTTCGGATCTGTTCCGGATTAGTGACGTCGAGTGGGAGAGCGAGCACATGATCTTCATGCCCGGCTGGAAGAAAAGGAGGCACACGAAGACTTACTCAAAGATCCATAGAAAAGTTAATTCAAAAATATGCTAATCTTTATGGTAAACCGTCTTTAAATGTGCATGCTTTGAGACTTGCAACTAGATATCATAAGGCTAACAATGATGTTCCAAAACTGAAGGATCAACTAGGTCATTTATCAGTACAGACAACGATGATATATACACATTTATCAGATGACGATCTGAAGACAGCGGTTAATAAAATGGATTTAAGATTTTTTTATGCATTAACTCTAAGTTCAATTGTAATTCAGTAGATGATTATTGAAGATAAAGTTATTGCATAAAGGATGGATGATATGATTTATGCCACAACTTTATCTTCATTTTTACTTATGCAATAATCTTAAGTTCACTAATGCAATAAAGTTAACTTCAACGGACAACTGTACATCGACACAAAGTTACCTACCAAAGAAACCCTTATTTTATAAGGATTTTTCTGTTTTTAGTAGGCAACTTTGTGTCATTATTTCGTGACACAAAGTTGCCTACTTGACTGGGAAATGACACTAAGTTACCTACTTGACTGGAGAAGTAAAAGTTTTATGCAATAGCATTACTGATACAGCTATGCTTATCTGTTCAGAAACAAACTTTAGAAGATGAATAACGCTTTTCCAACAAACGTTTACATGAAAAAATCCGTTCGATACTTTTTTAGAATTCGACAGAAAAGGTGTTTTTTCAACAAAGGAGTGTTTAATCAAAGATCGAATATATAGAACTATGTCAAACTTCTACAAAATATTGGAGGAAATGCATATTATGTACTCACCAGTCCGAAAGATAGAGAATAAGATGGGGAGAAATAGATTTTATGTTTTTAGTAAGAGGCTTGGTAGGGAGGTCAGACTTTATAATTCCCTTCAATATGATCATTGGGTATTAACTGAAACTGACCTTTCTGTCTTGGATTACTGTGAGAGGCCACATAAAATCACAGTTTCTGTGGCTGGTAAAGTTGATTATCAGACAAGCTATTCAAGAGAATATAAATAAAGTATTGGAGGTCGAAAGTTATGGATAAAATCGCCATTATAGGAATAGGATGCCGTTTGCCAGGAGGAATAAGGGGGCCTGAGGAGTTCTGGGAAGCATTGACTGCGGGAAAAGATATGACTTCCGATTTACCCGAAGGCCGCTGGGATTTAGAAAAGTTTTATGATCCTGACAAATCAAAGCCAGGCAAGCATTACACCTGTCATGGTGGATTTTTAGATAAAATAGATGAGTTTGACCCTTTGTTTTTTGGTATTTCTCCAAGGGAAGCGGCCTTTCTTGATCCACAGCAAAGACTGATGCTGGAGACATCATGGGAAGCAATGGAAGATGGAGGCTTGGATCCGGCCAAGCTAGCAGGAACCAATACCGGTGTCTTTGTAGCGGGCTTCACCCTTGACTATCAAGCAATACAATTTAAAAACGAATCGGTTGAAAGTTTAGATACACATTCGGCAACGGGTATGATGATGACAATGTTGTCCAACAGGATTTCATATATATATGATTTCAGAGGTCCAAGTTTGTCTGTAGATACAGCGTGTTCGGGCTCTTTGGTTGCAACACACCTTGCATGCGGGAGTTTATTGAATAATGAATGTAATCTCGCAATAGCAGGCGGAGTAAGTGTTATAGCTACACCTGAGTATACCATAGCGGAAAGTAAGGGTGGTTTTTTATCTCCCGATGGACGGTGCAAAACTTTCGATTCCAGTGCAAACGGTTATGCAAGAGGGGAAGGAGCCGGCGTTGTGGTTTTAAAACGCCTGTCAGATGCTATCGAAGACGGAGATAGGATTTATGCCGTAATAAGTGGATCGGGTGTAAACCAGGACGGCCACACAGACGGGATTACTGTTCCAAACGGGCAGGCTCAGGAAAACATAATGAAGGAGGTATACAAAAAGGCAGGAATATCACCTTCAGATATAACATATATTGAAGCTCACGGCACCGGCACTCCGGTTGGAGACCCTATTGAGGCTAATGCAATAGCACGAGTGGTTTCAACAGACAGGCCAAAAGATAAAAAGTGTATTGTCGGATCTGTTAAGACAAACATTGCCCACCTTGAGGCCGCTGCAGGAGTTGCCGCACTGATAAAAGCTTCACTAATCATAAAGCATAAGCAAATACCTCCACATCTGCACTTTAAGAATCCAAACCCTAAAATTCCCTTTGACGATTTATGTATACGAATTCCTCAGACCCTGGAGCCTTTGCCGCAACCCGCATTGGTTGGCATAAATTCATTCGGTTTTGGAGGAACAAATGCCCATATCCTCTTGGAGGAAGCTACAGATCTCCAAAAAGAGGGTACTCCTGAAGTTAATGTAAATACCGGATGGCCATATATGATTCCCATATCTGCGCGCTCAGAAAAGGCGCTAAAAAACTATGCGCAAAAGTATGTTGATTTTATTAATGGAAGTGGAGAAAGTATTTCTTTATATGATATTGGAAGCATGATGAGCAAAAAGCGCACCCATCATGACTATAGACTAGCGGTTTCGGCATCTTCAAAGGAAGAACTTGCAGGAAACCTGGAAGCGTATATTAAAGGACAAGCACGCCAGGGGATGTCTGCGGGAAATGTTGAGGCAGGAAAGTACAATAAAGCTGTTTTTGTATATACAGGTATGGGGCCCATATGGTGGGCTATGGGCAGACAGCTCCTTGAAAAAGACCCTGTGTTTAGAAATATGATAGAAAAATGCGATAAACTTACACGTCAGTATGCTGGATGGTCTCTACTGGAGGAACTTCTCGCCGATGAGGAGAATTCACGTCTGGACCAGCCCCAGTTTGCTCAACCTGCCAATTTTGCTGTTCAGGTGGGTTTGACTGAAGTATGGAAATCCTTGGGTATTATACCCCATGCGGTGGTAGGACACAGTGTTGGAGAAGTGGCTTCTACATATGTTGCAGGAATTTACAGCCTTGAAGATGCCATGTTGGTAAGTATTCACAGAAGCCGTGCACAGCAAAAAGCAGTAAACAAGGGCACAATGCTGGCGGTAGGTTTACCAGAAAAAGAAGTTGTGGCCCTGCTGGATGAGAACATAAAAGGTGTTTCAATGGCAGCAATCAATAGCCCAAATTCGGTAACTTTGTCAGGTGATCCTGATGCCCTTGAGCAGATCCAAAAACAGTTGCAGGATAAGGGGGTTTTTGCGCGGCTTTTAAAGGTCAATGTAGCGTATCACAGTTACCAAATGGAACCATATGAGCAGGAGCTATTGGAGGCATTAAAAGGAATAAAGTCCCAGCCTGCCGGGATACCGATATATTCCACGGTTACAGGGAAAATGCTGACGGGTACAGAGTGTGATGGACATTACTGGTATAAAAATGTAAGAGAGCCGGTACGTTTTGAAGCAGCAATGTATGAAATGATTTCGTTGAATTATAACTTATTTATTGAGGTGGGCCCTCACCCTGTTTTAGCAGCTTCTATTTCTGATTGTCTGTCAGCTAAAAACGTTGAAGGTAAGAAGTTGTTCTCTATAAAAAGAAATGAAAACGAACAGGTTTCAATACTGGAGAACTTAGGGAATCTATATGCACTGGGATACCCTATAGATTGGAACAAGATTTACCGGTACCAAGGTGAGTTTGTAAGTCTCCCTCTTTATCCATGGCAATGGGATAAATACTGGATGGAAACGCAGGAATCAAGTGAATTTAGGCAGGGAAAAAATAAGCACAAGTTTTTAGGACGCCGTTTGAAAACTTCCAGCCCTATATGGGAGATTGAACTTAATACTACCTATATGACGTATCTTTCTGATCATAAAATACAAGGTATAGAAGTTTTCCCCGGAGCAGGGTATGTAGAGCTGGGAATGGCTTGTGCCAGAAGCTATTTTGGAGAGGGTTTTTATACAGTTGAAGATATAAAGTTTGAAAATGCTTTATTTTTAAATCAAGGAGTATCACCTGTGGTGCAGGTGGTTTTGGATCCAAAAACCGCAAAATTCGAGATTTCAAGCAGGATACCGGGACAAGATAAGACTTGGACATGCAATGCATCCGGCACAATAAGAAAACGGCAAAACATAAAGATCACTGCTAAAGATGAGTTGATTCAAATACTTGGCAATTGTACCAAAGAATACGGAAAAGAAGTATGTTATAAAACCTTCTATCAAATGGGTTTCCATTATGGTCCTTATTTCCAAGGTATAGACAAGATATGGAAAGGTGATAACGAAGCTCTTGGCAGGATCGAGATCCCTAAAATACTGGAGATTGATAGCTCTATCTACGGTCTTCACCCGGCGGTATTGGACGCCTGTTTCCAGGTTACCATTGCGGCAGTTGCACCACTTAATGAAGATGAAAATAACGAAGGCCAATCATTCCTACCTGTAGGAATAGACAGGGTGCAGCTTTATGGAAGGCCGGAGCCTGTCATGCTTTGTCATACGCAGATGGTAGATAGGAAAGATAATAATTTGAACGCCAACATCCGTCTATATAGTGAGGACGGAAATCTAATCGCCGAAATACTGGGCATAAGAACTAAGGAACTTGGAAATAGTGGAGGGTCTGATGCTGGAAGAGTTAAGGATTATCTTTATGAGATAAACTGGGAGCTTCTAAAAAGTGAAGAAGTTGATACCCGCACAGCTGCTGCTAACTCTGGAGCATGGCTTATTTTTGTGGATCATAAAGCAGCAGGAAAAGAACTGGCAAATCTCCTTGAAAAAAGGGGAGAAGAATGCTTTATGGTATATCCTGGTGAGAATTTTGGTTGGCAGTATGAAGAGCGTGAGATATATATAAACCCTCGAAGCATTGAGGATCTTAGAGCGTTGTTTGATGAATTCTCAAAAATTAAAACGAAGCTAACAGGTATTGTATATATGTGGAGCCTCAATATCCTTGAGATCCAGGAAGTTAGCAATACAGCTATAGAAAAAGCTTGTTTTGAAAACCTGTTTGTATTAAAACACCTGGTACAAGCAACCACAAATCTGGGATTAAATTTTAAGCTGTGGGTTATTACAAGAGGAGCCCAAATGATCAACAGGGCTACTCCAAATTCTGCATTCTTACAGTCGTTGGTATGGGGCCTTGGCACCGTCATAGGTTACCATGAGTTGCCTTCAAATTGGGGAGGCCTTGTAGACCTTGACATAGAGGCCAATGCGGGTGAAATGGAAATGCTGTTAAAAGAAGTCTTAGGTAATGGAGAGAACCAAATTGCTTTCCGTAATGGGAATAGACTTGCAGCAAGAATCGATAAACTGCGGATTGATATGCAGCATCAAGTACCCGTACATCTTCGCCCCGATGGAAGTTATGTTATTACAGGTGCTTTTGGTGGCATAGGTATGATTACAGCCCAGTGGATGGTTGCCAAGGGAGCAAGACATCTGGTACTGCTTGGACGCGGAGAATTTCCAAAACGTTCTGAATGGAACAATGTAGAGCCAGGCAGCAGCCTTGCAGAGAGGATTGAGTTTGTTCGTAAGCTGGAGTCCCAGGGGGCAACAGTATATATTGGATCAGTGGATGTAACTGATGAGGAAAAGCTTGCTGGATTTTTTAAAGATTTTGATAAGGAAGAAAGGCCTCCTATTCGAGGTGTTGTACATTCTGCTGGTATTACGGATGATCAATTTCTTGAGGTTAGTAAAGATGAGACTTTTTATAGGGTCCTTTCGCCTAAGGTAAATGGTGCATGGAACCTTCACCGTATGACAGAGGGACGGCCTATTGACTTCTTTATTTTATTTTCTTCAGTTGCTTCTGTATTTGGTTCACCAGGCCAGGGAGCATATGCAACTGGGAATGCCTTTTTGGACTCACTTGCACATTACCGTTTATCGAGAGGACTTCCTGCACTGAGTATCAATTGGGGACCATGGTCAGAGGTTGGAATGGCTGCAAGGTTTATGGAACGTGATCCGGAGTATTATATACAAAAATCCATAGAATCTGTAACGGTAGAAAAGGGAATTAGGGCTATGGAGCACCTTGTTGGAGAAGCTGTTGCACAGTCTGTGGTTCTACCTATACTCTCGTGGCAAACGTTTGGGGAAAAATGGTTCTCACCCATGAGTTCTCCACATGTGCTTAAAACTCTTTTGCAAGATGAGTCAGGACAACAAGAGAATATAAATAAATCAAAGGTGGATGTTGATATCCTGGAGGATATTATTTCATCTCCAATACAGAGCAGGCAGAATATCGTTGAAATGCATATTAAAACAATAGTAGCGAAGGTTTTGCGTTATAATCCTGAGGATCTAAGTACCAAACAACCACTAACTGTTTTTGGGATGGATTCATTAATGGCCACCGAAATAAAAAACAGGATGGAGGTTGCCTTTAAAACACCTGTTTCCATAGTAGAACTTCTTAAGGGTTCCAGCATATACGATCTTTCCGAGCAAATGATATCAAAGCTATACGGATCGGGAAAGATTTCAGAACAGGATTCCCTAAATATGGGTAAGGCTGAGCTTGAAAGAATACCTAAAGTTTCTGAAAAAGAGTACTATGAAACCTCATCTGCACAAAAGATGATGTATATCATTAATAATCTTGAGGGTAACAACATTGGGTATAACATACCTGTGGGAATTTTATTTGAAGGTGGGATTGAAAGGGTTGCCCTTGGGGAAGCATTAAAAACATTGATACAAAGGCATGAAGCATTTAGGACATCCTTTGAGATGATTGATGGGGAGCTTGTGCAAAGGATACAAGATGAAGTTGATTTTACTATAGAATATTTTGAGTCTGAGGAAGACGGAGTAGAGAAAATAATCGATGAATTTGTAAGACCGTTCGATTTAAGCAAAGCACCCTTAATAAGAGTAGGTCTTATAGAAATCCATGCTAGCAGGCAAATACTTTTGCTTGATGTACATCATATAGTCTCGGATGGAACTTCAATAATCAGGACTTTTGATGAAATAGTTTCTATATTAAGTGGTGAAAGCCTTCCGGCAATGGAGGTGCAATATAAGGATTTTGCCCAGTGGCAGAATGGCTTGTTTAGCACTGAGGTTTACAAAAAGCAGGAAGAATACTGGCTTAATAGGTTCAAGGGTGAAATTCCTATCCTTGATATGCCTACAGATTATCCTAGGCCTCTCCTTCAAAGCTTTGAAGGAAATAGGTTGCTATTTGATTTAGACAGTCATTTGATGGATAAATTAAATGTACTTTCCTCCCAAACAGGAGCCACCGTGTATATGATACTTCTTGCGGCATTAAGTACACTAATGTATAAATACTCAGGACAGGAAGACATAATTATTGGTACTCCTATAGCGGCAAGAACTCATTTTGATACTGAAAGAATACTGGGGATGTTTATAAATACCCTGGCATTAAGGAATTTCCCAGAGGGAAATAAGGCCTTTACTGAGTTCTTGGAAGAAGTAAAAGAAAGCTCCTTAGAAGCATATGAAAATCAGGAATACAGGTTTGATCAGTTTGTGACAAAACTTAACGTAAAGAGAGATTCAAGCAGAAATCCTTTATTTACTGTTATGTTTAATATTGTTCCTTCTGATGAGCATATTATGGAACATCGTGGTGAATTAAAGTATTCCAAATATCCGGTTGAAAGTAAAACATCAAAATTTGACCTAACATTCCAGTTGATACCAGATGGTCATAATATAATATTATGGATGGAATATGCTACACGTCTGTTTAAGAAGGAGACGGTAGAAAGGCTTGTTCAGCATTACTTTAATATCCTTGAAGAGATAACCTCAAACCCTGAAAAAAAACTATCAGAAATCAATATGTTATCCCAAGAAGAAAAGGAGCGAATAATATACGGCTTTAACGATACGAAGGTTGAATTTGAACATCACCTGACGGTACACCACCTGTTTGAGCAGCAGACGAAAGTACGTCCAGACAATATAGCAGTAGCGTATGAAGGCCGTAGATTTACATATGGCCAGATCAACCAAAGGGCAAACAGGATAGCAAGGTACATGCTAAAGGCTGGCACTGGTAGAGAAGAAGCCGTAGTTGTCATGCTGGAGAGGGGACCCTTATTTGTAGAATCGGTACTTGGTATATGGAAAGCAGGGGGGGCTTACATACCTGTAAATCCAAAATACCCTACACAAAGGGTGCTTGATATATTTAAGGAATCTAAAGCTGCCTATGTGTTGACCTTATCAGATTATGTGACCCAGCAGCTTAGTGAGAACTATAAAGGCCGAATTATATACCTTGACCAGTGTGAAAAAGAGATTGAGGCTGAAAGTGGCGAAAACCTAGATCTAGATATAGACATAAATAGTTTGGCCTATGTTATATATACATCTGGTTCAACTGGTGTACCAAAGGGAGCTATGATAGAGCATCTTGGCATGATAAACCACATCCATGCGGAAATAAAGGAACTTTGTATAACTAACAACAGCATAATATCCCAGAACTCGCCTCAATACTTTGATGTATCTGTATGGCAGTTCTTTGCAGCCCTAACCATAGGAGCTCAAATTATCATCTATCCAGATGAAATAGTAAAGGATGTTGCAAGGTTTACGAATCGGATCATAGAAGATGGCATAACGGTCCTTGAGGTGGTACCTTCATACCTTGCTTTAATGCTTGAGTATGTGGAAAATACAGGGAATAAACCGGAAAAACTTCATTACTTGCTGATAACGGGAGAAACCGTAAAATCCGGCATAGTAAGGAAATGGTTTGACCTATGTCCAAATACTAAAGTAGTTAATGCCTACGGACCTGCAGAGGCAGCGGACGATATTACTCTATATACTATTGAAGCTGCTCATGAAGGAGAGAACATTCCTGTAGGCAAGCCTATACAAAATATGAATCTATATATAACAGATAAAAACATGAACCTGTGCCCTATCGGAGTAAAAGGAGAGATCTGCGTCTCTGGAACAGGTGTAGGAAGGGGTTATTTAAATGACCCTGAAAAAACAGCCCATGTATTCCTTGAAGATCCTTTCAGAGAAGAAAAGGGGATAAGGCTGTACAAAACAGGAGACCTGGGAAGATGGCTGCCTGACGGGAATATCGAATTCCTGGGCAGAATAGACCATCAGGTTAAGATCCGCGGATACCGAATAGAGCTTGGAGAAATAGAAGCTCAGCTTTTAAAACATTCTTCAATAAAAGAAGTTGTGGCAGCAACAAGGGAAGACCCCCAAGGGAACAAGTACATCTGTGCATATATAGTTGGAGAAAGTGAATTGACAATACCGGAATTAAGGGAGTATCTCTCCAAAGATCTGCCAGACTACATGATCCCTTCATATTTTGTACAGTTGGAAAAACTGCCTTTATCAGCGAATGGCAAGGTAGATAGAAATGCCCTGCCTGCCCCTGATGGAAATATTAATACAGGGGTAGACTATGCTGCACCATTCGGTGAAATTGAGGAGAAGCTTGTACTGATATGGAGCCAAATCCTTGGAGTCCAGAAGATTGGAGTAAATGATAACTTCTTTGAATTAGGAGGAGACTCATTAAAGGCAACCAATCTTGTATCAAGGGTTCATAAAGAATTTGACATAGAATTTGCATTAAAAGAAGTGTTTATGGGTCCTACAATTTCGGCAATAGCAAAAAGTATTAAAAATAGACTTAACGATACAGTGGAAATCGAAGAAATTTTAAGCATGATTGAAAATCTATAAATAGGAATTAAAAGAGATGAAATAGAGAAGAGGGACGAAGTTATGGATAATTTGATGAAAAGAATAGAATCTCTTTCTCCAGAAAAAAGAAAGCTATTTGAGACGATGCTAAAAGAAAAAGGAAAAGATGTTTCAAAATATACGCCAAATGCCTTTTCTGGAATACCTTCTGCCAGAGAGCAGGAATTTTACCCTATGTCATCTGCCCAGAAAAGGCTGTATATACTAAACGAGCTTGAAGGAGCAGGTACTGCATATAACATGCCAGGCGTCGTACTGCTGGAAGGAAACATTGATGCAGTACGCTTCGAACAGGCATTCAAGGAGCTAGTAAAAAGACATGAGGCTCTGCGCACATCATTTCATATGGTTGAGGGTGAACCAGTACAAAAGGTTCATGATTACGTGGATTTCAGTATTACGTACCTGGAACTGGATGAAGAAAAAGCAGCAGAAATAGTCAAAGAATTCATAACGCCCTTTGATCTTAGCCAAGTTCCATTACTGAGAGTAGGACTTGTAAAAACGAACGAAGACAGGCGTGTTATGATGTTTGACATGCACCACATAGTATCAGATGGTATATCAGTCAATATACTTATGAGTGAGTTTTTGGATTTGTACCAAGGGAAGACCCTTTTGCCACTACGGATACAGTACAAGGATTTTTCTGTATGGCAGAAGGAGATGTTTGCCGGAGACTCAATAAAGAAGCAGGAAGAATACTGGCTCCAGACATTTAAGGGTGATATACCGGTACTGGATATGCCTACTGACTATCCAAGACCGGCGGTACAAAGTTTTGAAGGAGATGCTGTAAGCTTTGAAATAAACCCTGAACTTTCAGTCAAACTAAATAAGCTTGCAACAGATAATGGAGCTACCTTATACATGGTACTGATGGCTGCATATAACGTACTCCTGTCCAGATACACTGGACAGGAAGACATCATAGTTGGAAGTCCTGTAGCCGGAAGGCCCCATGCTGACCTGCAGGGTATCATTGGTATGTTTATAAATACCTTGGCCATAAGGAACTATCCTGAGGGAGAAAAGACCTTCGTCCAATTCTTGCAGGAAGTAAGGGAAAATGCGTTTTTGGCTTTTGAAAATCAGAACTACCAGTTTGAAGAACTTGTAGAAAAACTTAATCTCATGAGGGACATGAGCAGGAATCCTCTTTTTGACACTATGTTTGCACTGCGCACTTCAAACAAGACAGAATTTGCAGCATCGGGTATAAACTTCAAACAATACAACAACTGGCTGGAAGGCAGAAAGGCAAAATTTGACCTTATGCTTGAAGTGGTAGAGGGTCAAGAAGGTATAACATTTAACCTTGAATATTGTACCAGGCTGTTTAAGAAGGAGACAATAAAAAGGTTTGGAACCCATTACATTACCGTTCTTGAAGAGATAACTGCATGCCCTGAAAAAAGGTTGTGGGAAATTGATGTACTGTTACAGGAAGAAAAACAGCAAATCCTATATACCTTTAACGCTACAGAGGCACAGTATCCTAAAAACAAGACTATCCATCAGCTTTTTGAAGAGCAGGCAGAGAAGAACCCTGATCATGTAGCTGTGGTATTTGAGGGTAAAAAGCTTACATTTAGTGAACTCAATAAAAAATCAAATGGGTTGGCCCATGTATTAAGGGCTAAAGGAGTCAAACCGGACAGTATCGTAGGTATTCTGGCAGAACGCTCACTTGAGATGATAGTAGCAATCCTAGGGGTATTAAAAGCAGGAGGGGCATATCTTCCCATAGATCCAGATTATCCTGAGGAAAGAATAAGTCATATGCTGGAAGACAGCCGGGCAGTGATCCTGTTGACCCAATCACATTTTATAGACAAATATACATCAATAGGTACAGTAATAAATTTAGAAGATGAGCAGGAATATTCAGATGAACAATATAACTTATCGGAGGTAAATAAACCTTCCGATCTAGCTTACTTAATATATACCTCAGGCTCTACAGGTAAACCCAAAGGGGCAATGATAGAGCATAGAAACATAGTAAGGCTGTTATTTAACAGTAAAATGCAGTTTGATTTTAACGAAAATGATGTATGGACTATGTTTCATTCTATGAGTTTCGATTTTTCCGTATGGGAGATGTACGGGGCCTTGTTATATGGGGGCAGATTGGTGGTAGTTCCTAAAATGACAGCACGCAGCAATGTAGAGTATCTGAGACTTCTAAGGAATGAGAAGGTGACCGTATTAAATCAGACACCTTCAGCCTTCTATAATATAGCCAATGAAGAAGTATCATATGAAGAAAAAGAACTTAAGATAAGATATGTCATATTCGGAGGGGAAGCATTAAAGCCTGCATTGTTGAAGGAATGGAGAAAGAAGTACCCGCAGACTAGACTCATCAATATGTATGGAATAACCGAGACAACAGTGCATGTCACATATAAAGAGATAGAAGAGGAAGAAATTAGATCTAATGTGAGCAGCATAGGAAGGCCTATACCAACCCTTACAACATATGTAATGGATAAGAACATGAAAGTTGTTCCCATTGGAGTAGCCGGAGAGCTTTGTGTAGGAGGAGACGGAGTTTGCAGAGGATATCTTGGAAGACCGGAGCTTACAAAGGAAAAGTTCGTTCAAAATCCGTACAAGCCGGAAGAGAGGTTATATAGATCTGGAGACCTGGTCCGGTTATTATCTGATGGAGAAATGGAATACCTGGGTAGAATAGACCACCAGGTAAAGATAAGAGGCTTTAGGATAGAGCTTGGTGAAATAGAAGCACAACTGCTAAAGCATCCTTCAATTGAGGAATCTTTGGTGATTGCAAAGGAAGACCATCAGGGCAGTAAATACCTGTGTGCATATATAGCGGGAGAAAATGAGCTGACAATATCAGAACTAAGGGAGCATCTCTTAAAAGAACTGCCCGAATACATGGTACCATCATACTTTGTGCAGCTTGAAAAAATGCCATTGACAGCTAATGGCAAGATAGACAGGAAGGCATTGCCTGAACCCGAAGGTAATATAAATACGGGAATAGAGTATGAAGCGCCTATAGGCGAATTTGAAGAGAAGCTTGCACTGATTTGGCAAGACATCCTTGGAATTAAGAAGATAGGAAGAAATGACAACTTCTTTATGTTAGGTGGACACTCTTTAAAGGCTACAAGCCTTGTAGCGAGAATTCACAAAGAGTTCAATATAGACATGCCTCTTAAGGAAATATTTAAGGCTCCAATTATAGCGGAAATAGCAAGGTATATGAAGGAAGCAAAGGAGAGTATATATCAATCCATCCAAACTGCTAAAGAGATGGAATACTACCCTATGTCATCAGCCCAAAGAAGGCTGTATATATTAAATCAGTTTGAAGGAGCAGGGACAGCATACAATATGCCAGGCAGCTTGCTGGTTGAAGGCAGTATTGATCTGGAGCTTTTTCAGAAGACCTTCCAACAGCTTATAAATAGGCATGAGACCCTTCGAACATCTTTCCATTTCATAGAGGGTGAACCCGTCCAGAAGATCAATGATCCTGTGGGTTTTAGTGTAGTGTATCTAGAATCTGACGAAGAAAAAGTGAGGGAAATCGTAAAAGAATTTATAAAGCCGTTTGATCTTGGAATTGCTCCGCTGCTAAGAGTAGGCCTTGTGAAAACGGGAAAAGACAAGCATGTCATGATGTTTGACATGCACCATATCATATCTGACGGTACGTCCATGGATATACTGGTACATGAGTTCATGGATATGTATGGAGGAAATAACCCTTCTTCCCTCCGTATACAGTACAAGGACTATTCTGTTTGGCAGAAGGAACTATTTGCTGGGGACAAAATAAGGAAGCAGGAGGAATACTGGCTCCAGGAATTTAATGGAGAAATTCCTGTGCTGAATATGCCAGTAGATTACCAAAGGCCTGCGGTTCAAAGCTTTGACGGAGGTTTTATCCGTTTTGAAGCAGGCAGTGAGCTTACGGGAAAACTTATTAAGCTTGCAAGGGATAATGGGGCTACTCTTTACATGACATTGCTTGCTTCATACAACATACTGCTGTCTAAGTATACGGGGCAGGAAGATATTATAGTGGGAAGCCCTATAGCTGGAAGACCTCATACAGATTTACAAGACATAATAGGTATGTTTGTAAATACTTTAGCCATGAGGAACTATCCCCAGGGAGAAAAGACCTTTGCTGAGTTTCTAAAGGAAGTAAGGGAAAACTCTATAAGGGCTTATGAAAATCAGGACTACCAGTTTGAAGAACTGGTGGAAAAGCTTAATGTAAAGAGGGATATGAGCAGGAATCCTCTTTTTGATACTATGTTTGTATTGCAAAATACCGGCTCATCAGAATTGAAGATAGATAGGCTTAAGTTTATACCCTATACAAATGAATTTAGAATATCCAAATTTGACTTGACATTAAATGCTCGGGAAACCCAGGAAGGTATTGCATTTGATTTGGAATATGCCACAAGGCTGTTCAAGAAAGAGACTGTAGAAAGGTTTGCAGCCCATTACCTTAATGTTCTGGAAGAGATAACGGTTTATCCTGGAAAAAGGTTGTCAGAAATTGATATGCTTTCACAGGAAGAAAAGCAGAAAATACTATATGACTTTAACGATACAAAGGTCCGGTATCCTAAGGATAAGACTATACATCAACTGTTTGAAGAGCAGGTAGAAAAGACACCCAATAATATTGCTGTAGTGTTTGAAGATAAACAGCTGACTTATAGGGAGCTAAACGAAAAGGCAAACCAACTGGCCAGAAAATTAAGAGAAAAGGGAATAAAACCTGATAGTGTAGTGGGAATTATGGTAGAACGTTCCTCGGAAATGATCATAGGGATCATGGCTGTCCTAAAAGCTGGGGGGGCTTATTTACCCATAGCTCCTGAATACCCTGAAGACAGGATCCAGTTTATGCTTGATGACAGTGGCAGCCAAATTATTCTGATACAGGATAAATTTATAAATGCTAAAGGTAGTTACAGAAATGCTGAATTTATTAGCATAGAAAATCAGGAACTATTTACTGGGGATGTATCAAATCCAAAGTTAATTAGTAAACCTGAAAACTTGGCTTATGTAATATATACATCCGGTTCTACCGGCAAACCCAAAGGGGTAATGATAGAGAACTACTCCGTAATCAACCGGATCAACTGGATGCAGAAGCAATACCCGATAGCTGAAGGTGATGTGATCCTGCAGAAAACTCCCTATACCTTTGACGTATCGGTATGGGAATTATTGTGGTGGAGCTTTACTGGGGCCAAAGTCTGCCTGCTGATACCGGGAGGAGAAAAAAATCCGGAAGAAATCGTGAAGGCAATCGAAAAAAATAAAGTTACCACAATGCACTTTGTACCATCCATGTTGAGTGTATTTTTAGAGTATGTAGAGGAAAAGGGGATAATAGAGGAAATAGCAAGCTTAAAGCAGGTATTTGCCAGTGGAGAAGCACTGAACCTGAAGCAAGTAGAAAAGTTCAACAAGCTGCTGTACAAAGAAAAAGGAACAAGCCTGCATAACCTGTACGGACCAACAGAAGCAACAGTAGATGTATCCTACTTTGGCTGCTCTACGGAAGAAGAATTGGAGCTTGTACCAATAGGAAAGCCCATAGATAACATTAAGTTGTATGTTGTCAGTAAGGAAAAGGGCCTGCAGCCGATAGGAGTAGCGGGAGAACTATGTATAGCAGGGGATGGACTGGCAAGAGGGTACTTGAACAGACCGGAACTTACAGAAGAAAAATTCGCAGCAAACCCATTCGCACCGGGTGAAAGGATGTACAGGACAGGTGACCTGGCAAGGTGGCTGCCTGACGGCAACCTAGAATA